>JAICMT010000044.1 GCA_025929125.1 Acidobacteriaceae bacterium
GAACTAGAGTTGAACTGGCACGATCTCACACCGTCGCGTGTCATCGGATTCGAAACGATCACGGGCAACGACCTGAAGGCACTCAACAGTTTTTCAGATCCGAAGAAGGTGGTCCCTCAAAGAGTGGCAAGTCCCTCCGTCGGATCGAAGATGAGCGTGAACCTGCCGGCACGGTCTTACTCGGTTCTCACACTTTCAGTCTGAAAGTCGAAACAGCTCCTGGGATCTGGCCATGGCTTCGTATCCCTCAATCTCAGCCACCGAGGATCGAGCTGAGGACTCCGTACTTCTCTAAATAGGCGCCGCTCGGAAAAACCACCAGCTATTCGTAGACACGACAGCTTTGTCCCTGCATTTCCCCTACAGGTTTAGGACTGCCCTTCTAATCATTGAAAATTTGGAGCACCGAATGGGATTTGAACCCATGAATACTGGTTTTGCAGACCAGCGCGTTAGCCACTTCGCCATCGGTGCTCATGCCGCCCGCACGCTTCCCATCTCAGGAGCCCGCGGGCGGTGCAGCTTGCTTGCATCAAGGTTACTTCAGCGGCGGCGGTTCTTCTGCCCATTTCTGCTGAAGTCCACTTCTCTTCTTTACTTCGGCTGAGGAACGGTGCGCAGGTAAGGCTTCACCGTCTTAAAGCCGGGGAACTGCTTTTCCGCCTGCTCATTGGAAACCGCTCCGCTCAGAATCACATCCTCGCCCTGTTTCCAGTTCGCCGGCGTGGACACCGGGTGCTTGGCGCTCAACTGGCAGGCATCGAGCGCGCGGATGATTTCATCGAAGTTTCGTCCCGTCGACATTGGGTACTGGATCATCAGCTTGATCTTTTTGTCCGGCCCAATAACATACACAGTTCTCACCGGAGCGTTGTGGGCGGGCGTACGGCCCTCGGAGCTGTTGCCTTCCTCGGCCGCCAGCATGCCGTACAACTTGGCGATCTTCAGCTCCGGGTCACCGATAATCGGGTAGTTCACCTTCGCTCCGCTGACGTCCTCGATATCCTTTGCCCAGCGCGTATGGTCGTCCACCTTGTCCACGCTTAGACCGATCACCTTGGTGCCGCGCTGCGCAAACTGCGGCTCCAGCTGCGCCACGGCGCCCAGTTCTGTGGTGCAAACCGGCGTAAAGTCCTTGGGGTGGGAGAACAGAACCGCCCAGTTGTTCCCAATCCAATCGTGGAAGTGGATGGTTCCCTGTGTGGTCTCGGCGGTAAAGTCAGGAGCTACATCATTAATACGAAGCATCGTTGATCCTCTTTCCGAATAAAATTCGCTTTTGCTTTCCGGTCCATACAATCGAAAACCCATCCGGCCAGTTGGCTCATCGGATGGGTTACGCTGTGACTCGAATCGGAGGTACGTTTGCTACCGATCGCCCAGGCGAACCCACGGTCCCCGACAGCAACAGCAGGGAAAGGCAGTGTTCGCATTTGGCGTTGTTTTCGTCATCGATCTTATGGCCGCGGCCAGATACGCTGGCATTGAAGCAGGTTCGCCCCGTCGCAGCCGGGACCCCTGCGGGCGTTTCTCGCCGCTGGGGCGGGGTCTAACCAAACCTTACGTCTGAGGAGCATCCATGTCAACCGCAGCCCCGCTCTCCTTCGCTCCTGCCGGCGCGCACTCCGCCTACGATTACGCCGTGCTCGATGTCTTCGCCGAGCAGCCGCTCCAGGGCAACGCGCTCGGCGTCTTCACCGATGCGCGCGGCCTCACCACCGGGGAGATGCAGGCCATCGCGCGCGAGATGAACCTCAGCGAAACCACCTTCATCCTGCCGCGCGAGCAACCGATTGAGCGTGACCGCGGTGTCCAGGTGCGCATCTTCACCGTGCGCGAGGAGCTCCCCTTCGCCGGCCATCCCACGCTCGGCACCGCAACCTGGCTCTACCTCAATCACCCAATATTCGCCGGTGGCCAGACCATTACGCTGGATCTCGCCGCCGGCCGTATCCCGGTGACCTTCGACGCCGAGCAGACCGGCCTGGGCATCTTCGGCCGCATGCGGCAGGCCGATCCCACATTCGGCCGCGTGCACGACCGCGAGGCCGTGGCCCAGGCGCTGGGGCTCAACGTCGCGGATCTCGATCCTGAGTTGCCGATCGAGACTGTCTCCACCGGCGTCCCCTTCTGCATCGTTCCACTCCGCTCGCTCGAAGTCGCAGCGCGGCTCGCCGTTCCGCAGCACGCTGCGCAGCGATATCTGGCCGGCAGCGATGCCAAATTCTTCTTCTGCATGGCGCGCGCCAATCCGGCGTCCGGTGCTGGCTGGCACAACCGCATGCAGTTCTACAACGGCGAAGATCCGGCCACCGGCTCTGCCTCCGGATGCGCCATTGCCTACCTCGTTCGCCATGGAGCAGAGCGCGGCGGCACTCCCGTGGTGTTTGAACAGGGCGTTGAGATGGACCGGCCCAGCCGTATACACGTCCAGGCGTCGAGCACAGGAACCCGGATTGAAAATGTGTTTGTCGGCGGGCGCACCATTCCCATTGCAACCGGCCGCCTTTTCCTGCCGTGATTCACTTTTTTTCAACAGGTGAAAATTCGTTTTCAGCAGTGTTCATGCACCCGTATGAATTTCCGGTGAACGCGCAAGTGGAATTTTCAAAGACTTTCGCCAGTGTTTCGCCGTTGTCAAGCCGGGTACGCATTCGTACTGTGGGGAAGCGCTGGATCATTCGACCTCGGCGCACAGACCTTGAAGCACCCATCAACACTGACATTTTCCATCACTGACCCAGGCAGCAACAGACGTTTTCCAATCTTTACCAATTGCATTGTTTTTGATTTGTGAGAAAGCTCCGGTCCGCAGTCGTGGCCGCCGCTCCCCCAGCCCTGCCGCAGTTCGCCCAGGCGATATGGGACTTGAAACGTTGACTGGCGCATCGCACCGCCAACGTCTCGCCACAGTCCTCGCCGCAAGCCAACTGCGACCCATATCCGGGAGCGCCCACGAGGCAATCTGCCGGGCAGGAGCCTTTCTCCAAACCCGCGGCAGCCTGACGAGTCAGCAAGGCTCTTCCGGTTGGGGTGGCACAGCATCAGTTACCGAACTCGAGCAGAGCCAACCACTCTCTCGCAGTTGAGGAGCCGCTGCGCAACACCGGAAGTGCCTGTCGTGGGTCGACAAATAACCACCGCTTCTCCCTGCGCTGCCAACCAGCCAACGCAGACGAGAGGCGCTTCCGCCGCAAGCGGCGCGAGCCCGGCACTGAAGCCGTGCCGCGATGTGCTGCGACAGAACCGAGAAGCCATGCGCCCGAAGAAGACCATTCTCTGCGTTGACGACAACGAACAGATCCTCTCCATCCGAACCTTCCTGCTGCAGACCCGCGGCTACCGCGTCATTGCAGTGCCCACGCCACGCGAAGCGCTCGAAGCCATCGCCGACGCCACGCCTGGAACCTACGACCTGCTGCTCTGCGATCTGCTGATGCCCGGCATGGATGGCAATGAGCTCGTGCGCCGCGCCAAGGAGCTGCAGCCCGGGCTGCCCGCCATGATCATCTCCGGCACCGTCACCGCCTACGACCGCGCCGGCCGCGCCGACGTCTTCCTGCCTAAAGGCGCCAGCTCGCCGGCCGAACTGCTCGAACGCGTTCGCGTCCTCGTCGCCCGGAAACGCGGTCCCAAGAAGGCGGTCCCGCCACCCACGGAAGCCGCTCGCATGAATGCACTCGCCTCCGCCTGAGGTCGCGGCAACCCGTCACGCCTACTCTCCAAAGCAAGAACAGAGAAAGCTCCACTTCTATTTGAAGTGGGGCTTTCTGTTTTGCGCGGCCGGAGATTTTCCGACAGCCACAAAAGTGTTACGCAAATTTCCTGGTACGCACGCTAAAATCTCGCGGAACTCCCAGGAGAGTGCCTTATGCGCGCCAGTTGGAGCAGCCGCGGCCTGGTTGCCGCATGCGTCTGTGTTTCTATCTCTGCTCTTGCGGCAGCGACGGTAGTGATCCCCAACCTCGGGCGATTCAAAAACCCATCCGGAGAAGCCGCGACCTTCAACACGGCTGGCGATATCAACCGGAAGAACGCCTTCTTCCAGGACCTTGGCACGAACGGCAGAACCTGCGAGACCTGCCATCAACCCGACCAGGGCTTCAGCATTACCCCGGAATCAGTCCAGGCTTTGTACGATCGCACTCACGGGGCCGACCCTCTGTTCCGCATGGTGGATGGAGCAAACTGTCCGGACGCCGACCCGCACAACCGGGACTCGTACAGCCTCCTTCTGAGTCGCGGTCTCATCCGGGTGGCCATCACTCTACCGCTGAATGCGCAGTTCACGGTTCTCGCGGCACACGACCCGTATGGGTGCGCCATCCGCTATGACCCGGTGACGAATCAACAGATCATCTCGGTGTACCGCCGTCCGCTTCCTTCCAGCAATCTTCGTTTCCTAAGTGCAGTCATGTTCGACGGGCGGGAAACGGTGGCGCCGCTGACCGATGGCGCCAGCTTCGATGCAAACCTCAGAGCAGACCTATCGCACCAGGCGGCCTCTGCCGTCCAGGGCCATGCGCAGGGCGTTATGCCAACACCCGCGCAACTGGCGGAGATCGTGAATTTCGAGCTTGGCCTGACCACGGCGCAGTTGCGCAGTAACGATGCGGGAAACCTGCAGAGCGCGCGTGGGAATGGCGGCCCCGTCGCCCTTGCTCTTCAGCCCTACCACCCGGGAACAAACGACGCGCTTGGCCACGATCCCTCAGGCTTGCCGTTCGCTCCCTCGGCCATGTCTCTGTACAGCGGCTGGGCGACTTCGAATGATGCGAATCAGCGAGACATTGCCGCGGGCGAGGTCGTATTCAATACAGCGGTGGCTACCATCACCGATGTTGCGGGACTGAACGATAACCCGGCGCTGAACAGTCCGCCCGTGATCCTGGGTACATGCACAACCTGCCACGATACCCCGAATGTGGGCAATCACTCTGCGCCGCTTCCGCTGGATATCGCGGTCAGTCGGCAGTCGACGATTGAATTGAATCCGGACATCAGCTCGGCGCTCCAGCAGCTTACGCCTCCCGACCTCCCCGTCTATGAGATCTCCGGTTGCCCTGACCTCAAGCATCCCGGACACACGACCGTCTTCTACACGTCGGATCCGGGCAAGGCGCTCTTGACCGGGCAGTGCGCAGATGTCGGGCGAGGGAAAGGACCGATCCTGCGTGGTCTGGCCGCGCGAGCCCCTTACTTCCATAACGGCGCCGCAGCCGATCTGAATCAGCTGGTGAACTTCTATAACCTGCGTTTCCGGATGAACCTGACGGACAAACAGAAGCACGATCTGATCGCGTTTCTCAATTCGCTGTGAGAACGGCAGCGGGCCGCTAGAGCGCGCCTCCGGGCTCTTGGGGGTGTAACGCCGGCGTTTGGCGGTTCACTCGTTCGAAGCCTGCGCGACACGGGAAGCCCTGCGGTTGCGCAGGGCTTCTGTGTGGCCTTCTGTCCCGATGCGGTGGGCGGCTTACGCGTTCTGCATTGGCTTACTGTGGAGGATCATCCAGTTGATGCCAAACCGGTCGCGGACCTGGCCAAAGCGGTGCGCGAAGAAGGTCTCGGTCATAGCCATGAAAACCTCGCCTCCATCCGCGAGTGCCTTGTAGATGCGTTCAGCCTCTTCGTTGGAATCCACCGAGAGCGTCAGGTAGGCAGAGCGCATCGGTTCGGCCTTGGGAACGTCGGCTGCCATGATAGTGGTGTCGGCGATGGCGAGGGTGCCGTGCAATACCTTGTTTTCGAATCCAGGCGGTGCGTGCTTGGCTGCGTCCGGGCCGGGCATCTGGTTGAAGCGCATGATAAAGAGGGTCTTGGCACCCAGATGCTGCTCATAATAGCGGAAGGCTTCTTCCGCCTTTCCGGCAAAGTTGAGATACGAATTCAGTTTCATCGAGATAGTCTCCTGTGGCTTTCTCTGCAGCGATAGGCTTGACCCTTCCAGTCCGGCATGGAAGCATACCGAGGGTTCAGTTCTTCAGAAACGACTGGGGGAAGGCCGGGAACTACTCCAGCCATAGATGTGCGTCCCCGGAAGGGCGACGCAATAAAAAAGCGTCCGGTCCGGCAGCGAGCTCATCGAGTCCTGCAGGCGGCCTTCTGCGCCGTCCTGAATCTTCATCTTCTTCGAGGAGAAAAACATATGTCCGCACCGAACGCTGTACTGGAGTCTGCCCTACCCGCTGGCACGCTTCCCGGCAAGGGACAGCTGTGGACAGGACGCGTGCTGGAGTGGATCGCCGTGGCCTTCCTGGTCATGGATGGAGTCATGAAGCTGATTCGCCCTGCGTCGGTGATTCAATCCAGCGCACCGATGGGGATCACCAGCAACATGCTGCTGGGGATCGGCATCGCGCTGCTGGCCTGCACGATGCTCTACGTGATTCCACGCACCAGCGTCCTCGGAGCCGCTCTGCTGACGGCGTATCTCGGTGGCGCGGTCGCGGTGATGGTGCGCTTCGGTATGCCGGCGTTTGAGATTAGCTTCCCAATCCTGTTTGCGGTGGTGCTCTGGATCAGCCTCTGGCTGCGACTGCCCTCGCTACGCGGGTTATTTCCAGTGGTGCGCTGAGCAGCAGCACCGCGCCAATCGCAAGAACGACATGACCCCCGAGGAGATGAGAGATGAGTGAAACAGCGACCAACCTTGCCACGAGCTGCACAACCTCCGCAGAGGGGCGCGATCTCACGCTGGTGCGCGAATTCGACGCGACGCCGGACAAGCTCTATCGCGCGTGGACGGAGCCCGCTCTGATTACGCAATGGTTCACGCCTGCCCCCTGGACGACGCCGAAGGCAGAGACGGACGTGCGCCCGGGCGGCGCCAGCGTGATCACGATGCGCGGACCGGATGGAACCGAGTTTCCCAACCGCGGCGTGTACCTGGAGGTCGTCCCCAACCGGAAGCTGGTCTTCACCGATGCCTACACCGGTGCCTGGGAACCCGCGGAGAAGCCGTTCATGACCGTGACCGTCACCTTTGAAGAGATCCGGCCGGGACGCACCCGGTATACGGCTCGCGTCTCCCACTGGACCGTGGCCGACCGTGAGCAGCATGAGCGCATGGGCTTCCACCAGGGTTGGCCGATGGCCACCGAGCAGTTGGCCGTCTTGGTGTCACGTCTCTAGCGCTCGACGGCAAAAAAGCGGCAGCCGCGAAACAGCCCTGATGTATGCTGGGGGCCATCACGAAGAGGCGGGTGAAGCGATGGATACCACGGCGACAGCTGGGCTGGTGATTCTTGCGATTGGTGCACTGGTGGTGCTGGTGCTGGTCATCAAAACGCTGTACACGGTGCGCACGGCCAGTGCGGGCGTGGTGGAACGGTTCGGCAAATTCAACCGCATCGTGCAGCCCGGACTGCACATGCTGATCCCGTTTGCGGAGAGCGTCTACTTCGTCGATCTGCAGGTGAAGCAGGCCAGCTTTTCGGTCGAAACCAAGACCCGCGACAACGTGTTCGTGCAGATTCCGGTCAGCGTGCAATATCAAATTCTGCCCGACAAGATCTACGACGCGTTTTACAAGCTCAGCTCGCCGCAGAAGCAGATTGAGAGCTTCGTCTACAACTCCATTCTCGGCCACGTGCCGAAGCTGACGCTCGATGAAACCTTCGAGCAGCAGTCCGGCATTTCGGTCGCGGTCAAGACCGAGCTCGACTCCATTATGAGCGGCTTCGGCTTCAACATCCTCACCGCGCTGGTGACGGACATCGTCCCCGATGACAAGGTGAAGGCGGCGATGAACGACATCAACGCGGCGCAGCGCGCCCAGGTGGCGGCCCAGGCGCGCGGCGAGGCCGACAAGATCCTCAAGGTGAAGCAGGCCGAGGCGGAGGCAGAGTCGAAGGCGCTGCAGGGCAAAGGCATCGCGGCGGAGCGGCAGGCGATCATCGAAGGCCTGCGCAGCTCCATTGAGAACTTCCGGGAGAGCGTTCCGGGCGCAACCGCCGAAGACGTGATGAGCCTGGTGCTGCTGACCCAGTACTTCGACACGCTGAAGGACATCGGCACCCGCGCAGGCAACAACACCATCTTCCTGCCCAATAATCCCGGCGCAGCCAACGAGTTCATGACGCAGATCCTGGGCGGCCTGCGCGGCAGCATGAATGCCGCAAACGGCTCGGCAGGGCTGCCGGTGAAACCGATGATCCCTCCGGTGGCGCACACGTAAATCAAGATGCAAAGGAATCCCAAAAGGAAGACTATGCCGAGCATCACTCGACCTATCCTCGCTTCGGTTGCGGTTGTGGCTTTATCCGCAGCGTTCCTTCCGCGTGGCCTTGCGCAGAGCGCCCCCGATGCCGCTTCGCCTGCGACGAATTCACAAACGGCTGACGGCATCAGTGACGATCAAATCCGCCGGGTCGGCGGCCCTGTCAGCTCGCCGATGCTGATCAAGACCGTCGAGCCCAAGTACAGCGAGGAGGCTCGTGCGGATAAGTTCATGGGCACCGTACTCATCAACCTGATCGTCGGCACCAATGGTGTTCCGCAAAGTGTGCATGTCGTGCGGGGTATCGGTCAGGGCCTCGACGAAAAGGCGCTTGAAGCCGTGAGGCAGTACCGGTTCAAGCCCGCGATGCTGAACGGAAAGCCAGTGCCGGTCCATGTGAACGTGGAGGTCAACTTCCGCATCGTCGAGAAGCCGGATTCGAAGTAGCCTGCGGCTATTGCCTTTGCAATACCGGGTACCGGTTACCTAAGATACCTTGGAGGGCGGCAGAATCGCGCTACACTCATTCGCATCCAGCCCGGGAAGTGACACCGGGCAGCCGAAGTGTGCTGTAGC
>JAICMT010000038.1 GCA_025929125.1 Acidobacteriaceae bacterium
AAGATCAATCTAAGCTTTCTTACCCACTCCAATCAGGATGAGTTCACCCATAAGAGCTTCGAGATCGCGGCCTGCGAGGGCTTTCTCCTCGCCGAACGCTCCGCGGGACATCTGGAACGCTTCGTGGAGGATGAAGAGGCAGTGTTTTTCTCCGATATCGAAGAGTGCGTCCAGAAGATCCGGCGATACCTGCCGGATGAGGCTGCTCGACGGCGCATTGCTGCGGCAGGCCGGACTCGTGCGGAACGCAGCGGCTATCATAATGATGCGCAGGTCGCCCGCATCGTTGAACGTGCGCGGCAGATCCTCCGAGATGTGCTCGCTGCCGCCGGGCGCTCCTCGCTTCCGCATTCCTGAAGCTGGGCATCTGAAGATACATTGGAAAGTTAGTGGCTGAAGGCCTGGCACAGCGGCTGCAATGGGATACTGGGTGAGGCAGGCCGCCCTGTGAATGGGCTCAGGCCACGACATTAACAAGATGGCAGCGGTCTTTGTACCTAGAGCCGCTGAGAGCGGGGCTGTGACAAGGGAAATGGTGCGCGATGCAGACGGTCCAAGTCGGAATTACAGGCAGAACGACGACCCAGCTCGGCTACGGGTGTTCGAGCCTGATGGGCGCGATGGGCCGTGCCGAATCGCTCGCCGTTCTTGAAGCCGCTTTCGAGGCGGGAATCCGCCATTTCGACGTTGCGCCGATGTACGGCTATGGGCAGGCTGAGGGCGTGCTGGGCGAATTCATCTCCCGGCATTCCGGCGAGGCCACCGTCACCACAAAATATGGAATCCCCCCGGCCGCCCGCCAAGGCCTGATTGGCATTGCGCGGTCTCTGGCGCGGCCCGTGGTCAGAGCGGTTCCAGGTCTGAAGCGCGGGCTCACCTCTGCTGCTGTCCGAGTCACGGGCGCCGGTGCAAAGGCCGCCTTCACCGCCGCGGAAGCTCGCGAGTCCCTGGAGCGAAGCCTGCGTGAGCTGAGGACGGGCCACATCGACATCTGGCTCCTTCACGATGCGACGCCCGCCGATCTCCACGATCCGGCGCTGCTTTCCCTGATGCACGAGAGTGAGCAAGCAGGCAAGATCGGCACATTTGGCGTCGGCAGCGGCCGGGCGGAGATCAAGGCGATTGCCGCAGTGAGCCCGGAATATCTTCCGGTGACCCAGTTCGCCTGGTCCGTGCTCGATGCGCCCCTGCCTCCCACGAAGGGCATGCGCATCCTGCATCGCGCACTCACGGAGAACTTTCGCGACCTGCACCATCAATTGCTGGCGGACCGGGCTCGCTGCAACCGCTGGTCGTCTCTCACCGGCGCCGATCTCGCGGATGCCCGCGTGCTCGGCGCGCTCATGCTGAAGGCGGCACTCCTCGAAAATCCCTCGGGAATCGTGCTCTTCTCTTCGAAGAACCCACGGCACATCCACGAGAATGTGTCGACCGCGACAAACAGCTCTCTGGAAGCTCCAGCGCGCAAGCTCTACACGCTGATTCAGGAGGAGCGCCTCGCCGTGACTCAGGAGAGGGCAGCCGGATGAAGCAGACCTGGAAAAACTGGCGGATGCAGATCATGCTCTTCCTGGCTGTGCTGGGGCCGGGCATTATCACTGCGAACGTCGATAACGATGCAGGCGGTATCTTCACCTACTCGCAGGCGGGCGCGCAGTTCGGCTACACGCTGCTGTGGACGCTGCTGCCGATCACGCTCGCGCTCATCGTGGTGCAGGAGATGTGCGCGCGCATGGGCGTGGTGACCGGCAAAGGTCTCTCCGATCTGATCCGCGAAGAGTTCGGACTGCGCATCACGTTCTTTACGATGTTTCTGCTGGTCATCGTGAACTACGGGAACGTGGTCTCCGAGTTCTCCGGTATTGCGGGATCCATGCAGCTCTTTCACCTGTCGAAGTACATTAGCGTTCCGATCTGCGCGGTGATCGTGTGGCTGCTGGTGGTGAAGGGCGACTACAAGGTGGTGGAGAAGGTGTTCCTCGCGGCCAGCGTATTTTATCTGGCCTACATCGCCACCGGATTCGTCAGCCATCCTGACTGGCCCAAGGCTCTCAGGGCGACCGTGACCGCGCCTCCGCGTGAGGTTTGGAGCAGTCACGATTACGTGTACATGATCGTGGGCATCATCGGCACGACGATTGCGCCGTGGATGCAGTTCTATCTGCAGTCCTCGATCGTGGAAAAGGGCGTTTCCGTCCGGCAGTACAAGGCGTCGCGGCTTGATGTCATTGTGGGGTGCTTCTTCACGGATCTGGTCGCATGGTTCATCATCGTGTCCTGCGCCGCCACCCTCTATGTCCACGGAATGCGCGAGATTCAGGTTCCTGCGGATGCCGCCGGCGCCATGAAGCCTCTGGCGGGGGACTTCGCTTTCATTCTGTTCGCCGCCGGACTCTTCAATGCATCGCTCTTCGCGGCTTCCATCCTGCCGCTCTCCACGGCGTATACCGTGTGCGAGGGGATGGGTTTCGAGAGCGGCGTAGACAAGAGCTTCAAGGAAGCCCCGTTCTTCTACTGGCTCTACACCGGGCTGATTGCATTGGGAGCAGGGCTGGTGTTGGTCCCGAACTTTCCTCTGGTGAAGTTCGTGCTGTGGTCACAGGTGCTGAACGGAATTCTGCTTCCGGTGATTATGATCTTCATGCTCCGGTTGATTAACAAGAAGGAGCTGATGGGAGGACACACTAACTCCCGGACGTTCAACGTCATTGCGTGGGTCACCGCCGCGATCGTGATCGTCCTCTCACTGGTTCTGATGTGGAATCAGGTCACCGGGAAATGACCGCTAAAGCGCGGCCTCGGGCAGAAGCACGACGGGAACCGGCTAGAGCAGCTTGCCGTCGGCGAGATCGCGGATCAGGTTCAGGTCGGCGGCCAGGAAGTCCAGCGCGGGCAACTCACGCAGCGGCGACCAGCGAATCTCTTTGAAGATGCGGTTCTCGATCTCACCGGAAAAGGTGTGGACGGAGAAGAATTGCAGGTCGATCGCCGCGCCGTTGCGGTACCGGTGTCGAAGCTGCGCCACCCGCGGCCCGATCTGCGCCGCGATCCCAAGCTCTTCGTCCAGCTCCCGAATCAGCGCCTGCTCCGCTGTTTCCCCGGGCTCGATCTTTCCTCCCGGGAACTCCCATTTCAACCCCATGGGCTGATCGGGTCGGCGCTGGCATACCAGCACCTCGGTCTCGACCGCATCGCCGGACGTGGGCTGTCGCAGGATCAGCGCGGCGACAACCAGCCGGAGAGGCTTGCCGTTCTGATGGCCGTCCAGTTTTCGGATGCGCTCTCTCACTCGTTGCCGTCTTCCCCGCGTCGCGCGTGCGAGCTCTTTCTACAAGATTAGACGGCGGATACGGCAATTGAGAACAGCGGTTTTGTCACTTAAGAGGGTCGCCGAGGGCTCACCGATACTCCCAGCCCGCTCAGCTTGGTCCGCGCCTGTGAGGCTTCAGGGGAGTTCGGGAACCTCTGGATGAGCGCACGCATTTCGGCGATGCCGCCCTCGCGGTCTTTCATGGCCAGCAGCGCCGATCCTTTGTGGAGCCGCGAAACCGGCACTTTGGGGTTGGCGGGAAAGTGCTCAATGACGTGGTCGTAGTTTTTCACCGCCTCAGCAAAGTGGCCGGCGCGGTAGTCGATCTCGCCGAGGTAAAAGTAGGCATTCCCGGAGAGGGTTTCGTCCGGGTAATTCTCGATCACCTGGTGAAACTCGGAGGATGCCAGCGGGTACTTCGCGGCCATAAAGTCCGCGAGCGCCTGTCTGTAGAGATCGCCGATCGGTGGCGCGTTGGACGCTGCAGGGGCCGGCAGCCTGGGCGCTCCCTGCTGAGTGGCGAAAGGTGTGTTTGATGGAACATTGCTTGCGGCTCCTGGTCCACCGATTGGCGCTGCACCACCCGGTGAGGTTTCGGCCGGGCCGCCCGGCGTCGTGCCTGCCGGCGTTCCAGCTCCGGGAACCATATTCTGCAGGGCAGCATTGATCGACTGCTGCTGGCCTTGGATGGCTTGCAAGGTCTTCTCCAGAGAATTCATCCGGGCCTTCACCTCATCCACGGAATCGTTCAGCGTCTGCACCTGTCCGGAGACCTGCTCGACCTTCCCGTTCGCAGTCTCGTTCTGAGTGTTCATCCGCTTCTCAAGCGCATCCACAGCGAGCGACATCTTGTTGACGGAGTCGGCGCTCTGCTGCACCAGATCGCGCAGTACACCCATCCTCTCATCGTTCGACTGTTGCAGATGCTGCACGGCATCCTGAAGCTGCTGCACCTGGGTCTGCAGCTGCACCATATCCCGGTTGACTGCAAAGGCGGGCGCGGCGGGAATTGCCAGCAGGGCAGCCGCGCAGGCGATACGAGTGGGAGAGAATGTGCGATGCAATGTCATGGCGAACCTCAAAATTCAGTGGGCCGCGGTCTTCTGCGGCCCACGGTTCCTGTGTTAGCGGTCAATCGAGAACTGCGCCCGCCGGTTCTGCTGATAGCAGGATTCGGTTGCTTCCGAGCAGAACTGCTTTTCCTTTCCGAAGCTCACGACGCGAATGCGGGAAGCCGATACGCCGTCGTTTACAAGGGCAGTCTTCGCGGAATTTGCGCGATTCTCGCCAAGCGCCAGGTTGTACTCCGCCGAGCCGCGCTCGTCGCAGTAGCCGCCGATCACAACTTTGATCTCCGGGTGCGCGGTCAGGTAAGCGGCCGCTTTCTGTGCCGCGCTGACGCCTTCGGGCCGCAGCGTATAGCTGTCGTAGTCGAAGAAGATGTCAGGCACGTTCTGGTGGAAGACCTTGTCTGCCGACGCGTCGTCCGTAGTCGTGTTGCTGGGCTCCGGAGTTGCGGGCGCTGCTGGGACACGTACGGTTACGCGAACGTTGGCCTCGGCCGTGCCGCCATCCCCCTTGGCAACCAGATGGAAATTGGTGGAGCTGGATGGGGTGACCGTCTGCGTGCCATTCACCGCGACCGGTCCCAGTCCATCAATCGAAACCGAAGTCGCATCGGTCGTCCGCCAGTTCAGCACGACGGACTGCCCAAGATCCACCGCGAGCGGCTCAGCGGTCAGGCTGGCGGTCGGGGCGGGAGTCGGCGGGGCTGGTGCCGCCGGCGCGACTGTCGTCTTGTGGTGGCACCCGGCCAGCATCAAGGCTCCAAGTGAGAGCATCGCCACGGAGCGCGCTGCGCTCCGATACTGAGGTGGGATTACCGCGATCTTCATTCATTTCTCCTGCGAACCAAAGCTCTGCGTTCCATGTTAGTCCCGAAGCTGTGGGCGACGGGATAAGGGTTCCTTGCGAGTTACGGCTTCTACTTCCAACTCCAGTTGGGCATGTCCGATCCTGTTCCAGTGATTGCGTGGCGCTGTGTTCCGTTCGCCAGCATCGTCCAGATCCGCGAGCGCTCCGTATTTCCATTTGGAGAGCAGGCATACACGATGTGACGTCCATCTGGAGACCATGAGGGGAAATCGCAGGTGCCGGAATCGGAGGTCAGTTGAATCCACTTTTTGGTCGCGATTTCCATCACATAAATGTCCTGCCCGCCCGGGGCGCCGGGCCCGTACTTGCGGTTCCACGCAAACGCAATCGCCTGCCCGTTGGGCGACCAGGAAGGCGAAGTTGCGTACCCGCCATCGGTCATCTGCTGCACGCCGGAGCCGTCCGCATTCATGATGTACAACTGCGGCAGCCCTGTCCTTCCGCTGATCCAGGCAATCTGAGCGCCGCTCCGCGCATTGAACACCGGCGATGCATCCGGGCCGCGGAAGCTGGTGAGACGCCGAGGCTCTGCGCCGCTGGGATCGGAAACCCAAATCTCCGGATCTCCCGTACGCGACGAGGAATACGCGATCTGCTTCCCGTCTGGCGACCAAGCGGGCGAGATGTTTGTTCCGCCCACCTCCGGGAAGGCGACCGTGCGATTGAGCACCAGCGAGTACATGCGGATCTGGAACCCGCTCTTGCCGAGCGACGCAAAGGCGAGCCGCGTGTTGTCGGGCGAGATGCGAGGGGACAGCGAGATCGTACCCAGGTGCGTCACCGCATGCTGGTTCTCGCCGTCGTAATCCATCTCCCAGATCTCTTTGTTTCCGCCGGCTGCATGCACGTAGAAAATTTTGGTCTCGGCGATCCCGGCGGTTCCTCCACCCAGGGTGCGGATGATCTCATCGGCGAACCGGTGTGCCACCTGCCGCGCCATTTCCTCGCCCGGCTCTTCGCTGTACTGCTTGGCGAGCACCTGAGGGAACTGGGCGTTCTTGGTGTCGAAGACGAATCCATTGACGACCAAGCGTCCGCCGACTACTCCGAGGGAGCCGAAGCCGACGAAGGAGGCGTTTGCTGGAGCGGCGGCGTAGGCTGCCGCGCGCATCTCGGAGGGCGCTCCGGGCGTGCCCGGCGGGATCAGGCTCTTCGAGACCACATCGAACATGCCCGCGTTCTGAAGATCGCTGAACAAGGTTCTGTCAAAGACCGTCTTCAGCGTGCCGGTCTGCGCATCCTCGGCCAGGGGCTTGAAGTTGGGGATCGCGATGCGAATGGAGCTCACACCCTGGTTGGTTCCGGTCACGACCTGGTCCTGGGCGGCGTGTGAGCCCGCCGGGGCGAGCAGTGCGGCGAGGAGGAGGGTCAGCACGGCTCCGAGAAATCGAAAGAGTCGAGAGGGGCTGGCGGTTCGGGTGCTACGATCCATAGTTTCCATGGTAGTCGTTTCCATGCGGCTGTTGGGCTTGCGATGAGAGCGTCACGGATGCGCCGGCGGATCGAAGTAGTACGTCACGTTGATGCGGCTGCCTGCGTAAGCATCCGGAAGCGGTGGAAAACTGTCGATGCGGCGCACGGCGCCGAGCGCGGTCTGATCCAGCGTGGAGTCGCCGCTGGGCTGCATGATGCGGATGTTGGCCGGCGTTCCGTCGCGCTGGATGTCGAAATTGATGTACACGCGGTGGCCGGGCGCGTTGCCGTCGAGCAGGTTGGTGTACCACTGCGACGCTACTTTCTGTGTGATCTGCTGGACGTAGTAGGCGAAACGGGAGCCGAAGGCCTGGTCGGAGACGCTGATGCTGGAGGTGCCGGCGCGGTTCTGGACGCTGCTCATCGCGATGCGGACTCCGGAGGTCTCGCCGGTGACCGCCTTGTTGGTGGGCGGCGTTGGCGTGGCGTGGGGCGCGGGCGTTGCGACCGGCGTGTTTTTTGCGATCTGCTTCGGGGGAGCGGTGGTTACCGTCTTCTCAGCCTTCTTCGGCTTGGGCGGAACCTTGGTCTGCTTCTCCGGGATGGGGATCGCGTCCGGCGGCGGCGCCTGCACGGCCTTGGGAGCGGGAGGCGCGGGCGCGGGGCTCGGGTTGTCGGTGGCGAGCACGTTGTCGGGGTTCATCGGCTGCTTGGACGGGAGAGGAATCGCGCTCACCATCGTCGCCTGGATGGAGCCGGCGGTCGCGTCGGCGGCGCCCCAGCGCTGACCGTTATGCGAGAACAGCGCCCACCCCGAGAGCAGCAGCGCGATGGCTGCGTGCAGGACGAAGGAGCCGGCGAACCCGCCGCCGAGCCTGCCTCCGGCCTGGATGGAGTGCCGGGTTGTGACCTGCGGTGCCATCGCTTGCGTCGTCCGAGGCTACTTCGCGCCGCCGCTGCTCTGTTCCAGCGGCTGGGTCACGATGCTGATGTTGGTGATGCCGGCGCGCTTGACGGCATCCATCACCGAGGCGAAGGCGCCGAACGGGACGCGCTCATCGGCGCGCACGTAGATGACCTGGTTAGCTGTGCTGGTGCGACCGGCGGCGCGGAGGTCCGAGGTGAGGTCGGTGAGATTGATCGGCGTGTCGTTGCCGCTGTTGCGGTTGGACTGCTGCAGGAAGATGTTTTGATTTTTGTCGATGGTGACGACGGTGCGCTGCTCGGTGAGCTGGGTGACGGTGCGGGTGTGAGGGACGGCCACGGTGATGCCAGACTGCAGGACGGGGGCGGTGAGCATGAAGATCAGCAGCAGCACCAGGACGACGTCGACGAGCGGGGTGATGTTGATCTCGGCGAGCGCGGTCTGGGTGCGCGCCGCGCCGCTGCTGCGCGCGGTGAAGGCCATGCTAGAACGTCCTCCGGCGAGGCAGGGCGGCAAGCTCCTCGGGTGCCGGCGCAGGCGGTGTGGGGGACGTCGGTCCGGAGAGCATGGCTGCGTTTTCAATCGCGTTCAGCAGCTCGCGTCCGAAGTCATCCATGCGCGCGGCGAATTCGCGAAGCTGCGCGGTGAGCTGGTTGTATCCGATGACGGCGGGGATGGCGACGACGAGTCCGGCAGCGGTGGTGATGAGCGCCTCAGAGATTCCGGGAGCGACGGCGCGCAGCGTGGCGGCGCCGGCAGTGCCGAGGCCGTGAAAGGCATCGATGATGCCCATGACGGTGCCGAAGAGACCGATGAAGGGCGCGATGGCCGCGATGGAGGCGAGCCAGGTCATGCGCGATTCCATGGCGGTGAGCGCTTCGGAGGAGGCAGTCAGCGCGGCGCGCTCGAGGGCGGTGGGATTGCGCGGCAGTCCGCGGCCGCCGGTCTGGCGCTGGTACTCGTCGTTGATCTCGGTGAAGACGGGGACGAGCGGGCTGGGCTGGAACTGCTCGGCGACGGCGGCAATTTCGGACAGCCGCCCGGATTTGCGGAAGACGCGCAGGAATCCGGCGCTCTCGCGGCGGGCCCGGCTGAAGGCCTTCCACTTGGAGAGCATGAGCGCCCAGGAGACGAGGCTGGCGAGCAGGAGGATGGCCAGGACAGCGAAGGCGACGGTGCCTGAGTTGCGCACCATCTCGAGCAGAGCCGAACTGGAAGAGGTGGCCGGCGCCGAGGAGGGAACTACGTCGTCCTGAAAGAAAGCCAGAACGATGGCTGCGGGGGCGGACAGAACGGACAACATCATTAGCAGCTATTGTAAGTCGTGCGCGGCGGGGGCGCGGCTGCGGTGTACCGCTGTGGATACGGGCTGCGTGAATATCAACGACTTCCGAGAGAGGCTCTGGTGCGGGTTCCGGGGCGGGTTGAGTTTCCTGGGCTGGGTCATCGCGGAGGTTGGTGGAGGCGACCTGGAGGATGTAGGCGAGGAGTCCGGCACGTTTGAGGTCCATGCGGTTGGAGGCGAGCAGGGCGGCGAGTTCTCCGAGGGCGTGC
>JAICMT010000078.1 GCA_025929125.1 Acidobacteriaceae bacterium
CGTCGTAATAGGCAGTTGAGTTCAGGGAGTCCACGGTCGCATCGGCGCTTGTCGAAAAGATGAAGCTTGGGGCTGCCTGCCTGGTCACGTGGCGCACAATCGATATCTGGTCAATCATTTGGGGCGTGGGGTTCGGGCCTAAAAGCGACTCCAGATTACCCTTTCGGGGAACCGTCGAATCCATGCTTAGCCTTGCATAACTCAGGATGGCGAAGTCGGGGTGCGCGCTGACCCGCTCTACGGGGTCTCGGGCCTCCTGGTTCCGTTGCTCGGGTTCGGTTGCGAGAAACCCAGCCAGGTGCCCGCCCGCCGAGAACCCCCACACCCCAATTTTTCGCGGGTCCACGCCGAATTCGGCTGACCGGCTGCGAATCAGTCGGATCGCGCGCGATCCATCCAGCATTGGGACCGGATACCGATAGTCTGGGGCCAGCCGGTACTGAAGGACAAAGGCAGCAATGCCGTGCGCTGCCAGCCACTTGGCCTCGGACGCACCCTCCTTTTCCATCATCAGTCTCGTATAGCCTCCGCCCGGCATCACGATGACCGCGCTGCCGGCCAGCGGCGCCACCGCGGGATAGTAATAGAGCTTCGGAACATCCGAAGGGCGGCTGCCCTTGGCCAGCGGTGCTCCATCCGGCCACAGCACGTAGACCCGCGAGTACCCGGAAGGTGCGGGGGCCTCATAGGTGCTTGTGCGCAGTTGAGACTGGGCGGGAACAAAGCACATTAAGAAAAACAGGCAGGGCGCTGTTGCGCGGAACATAGCGATGCCAGCATACCGGAAATGGAGGAAATCCTTTGCGGAATATGACATGCTCCGGCAACCGTTGCCGCCCAAATCCGTCTATGGTTCTAAGAGATGAAGACTTCCGCAATCTTCCGGTGGTTCGCCGCAGGGATGCTCCTCCTCCCGTGCGCGGGACTGGCCCAGCAGCCTGCGACTGCCGATAAATCCGCGGCCCGGCCCCAGTTCTCCAATGCTGCAGCGAAAACGGGCCAGCTCGTTGATGTATTCACGGTGGTAGCCGATAGGCGCAACGGTCCGCTCATTGGCCTCCGCCGCGAAGACTTCCAGATCTTGGCCGACAAGCGTCCGCAAACGATCTCAGAATTTGCCGTGGCCAAGGATCTGCCGCTTACACTGGGTCTTGTGGTGGACGCCAGTCCGGCCCAGCGGGCAGCATTAGAAGAAGAGAAGACCGCAAGCGCAACCTTCTTTGGCAACCTGCTCGCGGAGGGTAATAAGACCAAAGCATTTGTGGTTCAGTTCGGGCGAGACGTCGACCTGCTGCAGGACACGACCGGATCCCGCGACAGCGTACGGTCTGCGATCCGGCAGCTTGAGACAGATCGGGCCACCCGTGTAGAAGCTGTCAGTACGCCCGACTCCCGTCCCGGAACTTCGACGAATCCGCAAGGCCGTTACCCGGGCCGCGGGCCGGCCTCCGGAAGCGGAGGTCAGAGCAAGCCGCAGCCGCGCAGGGCAAACAATGCGCTCTATGACGCGCTCTATCTCTCAACGAGCGAGATCACAAGTCACCAGCAGGGACGCAAGGTCTTGATTGTCCTCGCCGATGGCGAAGATAGTGGCAGCAAGGAATCGCTGGGCTCTGCCCTTGAAGCGGCACAGCGCGCCGACACCGTCATCTACGGCGTGTATTACAAGGAACGCCAACCTTCCGATCGCGGATTCTCCATGGGCCAGCCGGACTATTGCGATGACTACCCGGGCGGCTATCCCGGCGGATACCCCGGAGGCTATCCTGGCGGTTACCCGGGGGGATACCCCGGCGGTTATCCAGGTGATTGCAATCCAAGGCTCCCCGAATCGAAACAGCGCCCGGACGGCCGCAAGACCCTGGCCCGCATTTGCACAGAGTCCGGCGGACGCATGTTCGAGGCCAGCAAAAAAGAGGGCTTGGCAGACATCTACAAGGAGATACTGGACGATTTAAATGCGCAGTACCGCATCTCCTTTGTGCCGGATAAAGAGGCGTCGTCGGACGGCTACCACCATCTGCTTGTGACTCTGCCGAAGCGCGACGCAAAGGATACGTTCATCCAGGCCCGCGACGGCTATTTCATGGGCGAGTAAAGATGGTACCCCTGCGTCGCCTTCTATAATTCTGCTGTCATGGGCTCTTCTCCAGCGCGGCTTGATCCGGGTCAAATCCTGCTCTTCGACGCGGATGACACCCTCTGGGAAAACAACATCTACTTCGAGCGGGCGATAGCCGCATTCATTTCTTACCTCGGCCACCAAATCCACTCTGCCGAAGAGGTGAGGGAGCACCTGAACGCGTGTGAGCGCGCCACCATCGCACAGCACGGCTATGGCCTGAGAAGCTTCCGGCGCTCCCTGCTAGCCTGTTTCGAGCAGCTTTCGGGCGCTCCAATTACCCCTGAGAAGCACGAGCGCATCGCGAGTTTCACCGACATCGTCGCGAAACATCAGATCGAACTGCTCGAGGGAGTAGTAGATGCCCTCCCCGAGTTGGCCGCTCGCCACCGCTGCTTAATGGTGACGAAGGGAGATCCTGAGGAGCAGCGGGCGAAATTGGAGCGCTCTGGGCTATCGCAGTACTTTGCTGCCATCGAGGTCCTGCCGGAAAAGCACGAAGATGCCTACCACGCACTGGCTCAGCATCATGGCTGCGAAAAGGCGATTACCTGGATGATTGGAAATAGTCCGAAGTCGGACATCAATCCTTCCCTGGCAGCAGGGCTGAATGCCGTCTTCGTGCCGCACGGAAGAACGTGGGTGCTGGAACACGAGGAGATCAACCGACCGCACGCCGGCCGGCGTCTGGTCCAATGCGAACGATTTCTCGACCTGACACTTTATTTCTGATCCGCTGCGCTTGCTGGATCATTTTCCGGCCGCAGCATAAAGCCGCTGCCATAATCCTGCGATTCCAGCATCCGTCTTGGTTGAAACCGGCAGAATGTACTCGACGTCATGGAATCGTTTCAACGCGGCCACGGACTTAGCGAGTGCATTATTGGAAAGCCGGTCCGCTTTGGTAGCGACGATCACCAAGGGGCGGCCGGTCTGCCGGAAGAAATCAATGAGCTGCTTGTCGCTCGCCTGTGGCGGAATATTGCTGTCTACCAGGCAGACTGCAAGCGCCAGGGTTTCGCGTTCAACAAGGTACGGCTCAATGAAGCTGGGCCACTCCGAGGAGATCGACCTTGAGATCTTCGCATAGCCGTAGCCGGGCAGATCAGCAAAGATAAGCGTCGGCTTCAGTTTCATCCGGTCGCCGGAACCCTCATGCAACGCGAAGAAGTTGATGGAGCGAGTGCGGCCCGGCGTCGAGGAAGTGTGCGCCTGCTTCGAACCAAGCAGTGCATTGATCAGCGACGATTTGCCGACATTCGATCGTCCGAGGAATGCGATTTCAGGAGCGCCGAACGTTTTGGATTCGGAAGGGAAGTGGCTGACATCCATGGCGGAAAGAAGAAACTTTGGAGTCAGTCGCATGTACTCCAGTCTATGGGAAAGCGGCTGCAATAGCCCTGCCAACGTGGACGGCCAAGTTGCCCGAACGGCTTCAGTAACAGCGCACGTCGCAGGCGGATATCTGTGAAATGATGAAACCGTGCAGGCCGCCGGCCAGTTCCGTCACCACATGCTGCGTGAAATTCACGAGCAGCCCGACGCGCTTTCCCGCACGCTAGGCCAGTACATCGACTTGGCGGCCCCCACTCCGCACTTCAGAGAAGAGGCATTGGCATCGGTAGCGCGGCTCTTTCGTCAGCATCCGGACCTGATCATCACAGCCAGCGGATCCAGCCGGCACTCGGGCCTGGCTGCGGAGATACTGTTCGAGGATTTGGCCGGGCTGATGGTGGATGTTGAATACGCCAGCGAGTACGCTTGCCGCTCCACGCATCTGCGGCGCCATCCGGACAGCCCCACCCCGGTGTTGGTGATCTCGCAGTCTGGCGAAACCGCCGACACGCTCGCGGCTCTCAAGGAGGCGAACCGCCGGGGCCATCCAACCATCGCTGTCAGCAATGTGGCGGACTCGACGATAATGCACGAGGCCATGGTGCCGCTGTGTACCTATGCGGGCGTGGAGTACGCCGTGCCGGCTACGAAGAGTTTTACGACGCAGCTGCTGCTGATGGAAGTATTGGCGCTGCTGGCCGCGCGCGAGCGGCGTTCCATGGCGGAAGACGAGATTGAAGCCCGCATTCAGCAACTCGGAGCTCTGCCCGGCAGCATCCGGTCGCAGCTGCCCGGGTGGGAACAGAACGCTTCCGCACTTGCCGCGAAATACGCCGACGCCAAGACTTTCCTCTATCTGGGCCGCGGTGTCCACTATGCGATTGCGCGTGAAGGTGCCCTGAAATTGAAGGAATCCTCCTATCTGCACGCCGAGGGATATCCGACAGGGGAACTGAAGCACGGGCCAAACGCGCTGGTCTCTGACGAGGTGCCGCTGGTGGTACTTGCCACCTACGACAGCCAGGAACCGGAGAGCATGCTGCGGTATGAGAAAACAGTGTCGCTGCTGTATGACATGCGGCAGCAGGGTGCCAGGGTGCTGGCCATCGCCAACGCCGAAGACAATACCGTTCGTTCACTCGCAACCGACACTGTGGCCGTCGCTCCAGCCAGTGAGGCTCTCCTTCCAATCGCGGAGGTGGTCTCGCTGCAGCTCTTTGCGTACTTCATGGCTGTCCATCATGGTGTGGATGTGGACCGGCCTCGCAATTTGAGCAAAGCAGTGATCGCAGAGTAGACCGCGACGCTGATAGATGACAGAAAGGCCTTTGCCGAGTAGAGTTGTGCCCGAACGCATCCCAAACTGACGGAGTACTCCACGATGCAGCCAGGCGGCTCACCGGGCGTCGCGCCCACCTTGATCTTCGACATGATTCAGTCTTACCAAAGGACGGCTGCGCTGCGTACAGCCGTGGAGTTGGGCGTCTTTGGCGCGATTGGCGAAGGTGCTCATGGTGCGGCTGCGATCGCCCGCAAGTGCTCTTCGTCGGAACGTGGCATTCGCATCCTATGCGACTTCCTCACCATCCACGGTCTGCTCTCCAAGCAAGGAACTGATTATCAGAATTCGCCATCCACTGCGGTCTTTCTCGATCCCAAATCCCCGGCGTGTTTGGCATCCGTCACGCAGTTCCTCGGGAACCCTATGCTGGTGAATGAATTTGAGCAGCTCACGGCGATCGTGCGTGAGGGACATACCATGATGCCCGGACGGGGAACTGTGGAGCCGGAGAACCCGATTTGGGTCCAGTTTGCTGAGGCAATGGCGCCCATGATGGGGGCAGTCGCTCCGCTGCTTGCCGAGGCTGCACTCCAGGGGCGTAGTGGCCCTTTGAAGGTGTTGGATATCGCCGCAGGACACGGTCTGTTTGGAATTCATGTGGCGAAGCGCAATCCCGAAGCGAGAATCACGGCGCTCGACTGGCGGAGCGTGCTCAATGTCGCACAGCGCAATGCGAAGAAGGAGGGTGTGGAGAGTCGTTACGAACTTCTGCCCGGCAGCGCTTTCGACGTGGAGTTTGGCGGGCCCTATGACCTGGTGCTGCTCACAAACTTTCTTCATCACTTCGATACCGCAACCTGCACAGATCTGCTCAAGAAAATCAGGGCGGCGCTCAAGCCGGGCGGCACGGTAGCCATACTCGAATTCGTACCTAACGAGGATCGCGTTTCGCCGCCACAAGCGGCGGCCTTCAGCATGATGATGCTCTCCAGCACGCCCGCAGGCGACGCGTACACCTTCAACCAGCTGCAGCAGATGCTGAACGACGCAGGATTGCAGAACGCGAAGCATGTTCTCTGCGGCGAATTGCCAAACTCAATTGTGCTTGGTACCGCAGTCTAGCCGCGAAAAGAAAAGGGACCTGGACAACGTCCAGGTCCCTAGAAACCGCGCCGCGCGGCTGTCTGACTAAGGCTGATACTTCCAAAGATCGTTCAGAGCGTTGGTAGAGGTTGCGGCGGAGTCAAAGCCGTTGCCGCCGAACAGCCATAAGTTTCCGGAGCCGTCGATCCAGGTGGAGCTCGAAAACCGGCCTCCGGGCAGGTTGGTGGCAGCGGACGTTCCTTTCGTTCCGTAAACGCCCACTCCTGCCGTTCCGTTTGTTCCCGCAATCCACGCCCACTGGCCGGTGCTAACCGAATACTTCCAGAGGTCGTTGAAGAGCGTGCCGATTTGCCCGCTTCCGCCCGCTCCCCCGAATAAATAGAGGTTCCCGGAAGAGTCAGCCCAGGACGCCGCAAAGGCCCGCGCGCCGGGTATGTTTGCAGATGCGGCCGTGCCCTTCGTCCCGTACACACCTGTCGCGCCCGCCGAGTTCGACCCGCCGATCCAGGTCCACTGACCATTCGAGGGCGTGAACTTCCATAGGTCGTTGATCGTGGCAAAGCTGGCCGAGGATGAAGTGGTTGCTCCCTGATTTCCGCCGAACAGCCATAGATTGCCGCTGGAATCGGTCCAACTTGTTGCATCGTAGCGTCCCGACGGAGTATTCGCCGCGGCTGCAGTGCCCATCGTTCCGTATGTGGCCGCTTGGTTGGTGGTATTTGGGCCCGCGACCCACGTCCACTGGTTCGTCGTCGTGGAGTACTTCCACATATCGCTCAGATTGCCGAATGTGCCTGTCGAGTCCGCGCCCTTTCCGCCAAACAGCCAGAAATTCCCGCTTGCGTCAGTGAAGCTGCTGGCCTCCCCGCGAACGCCGGGAAGGTTGGCCGCGGCTGCTGTGCCCTGAGTGCCGTAGACCGCAGGAACCGGCGGAACTGTTGTGTTCGCTCCGACATTGGTGCCGCCGATCCACGTCCATTGATTGCTGGCGATGTTGTATTTCCAGAGATCGTTCATGTACACCGCGCTAGACTGGACAGGGTTTTTGTCCACCCCCTCACCACCGAACAGATACAGATTTCCGTTTGCATCCTTCCAGAAGCTGGCGTAGTACCGCCCTCCAGGAATATTCGTCGATGCGGCGACATTCATCGTGCCATAGTTGCCGGATTGGTTCAGGTTCGAATA
>JAICMT010000214.1 GCA_025929125.1 Acidobacteriaceae bacterium
CTTCCCAAATTCGCGCAGGATCTCTTCCACTGCGACGACAAGGGCCCCTGGGTTCCCGGCGAGCTCCAGGACAACGACCACTGGCTCATCCCCACCGCCGAGGTTCCTGTCACCAACCTCCTGCGCGACGAGACCCTCGACGAGGCCAGCCTACCCATCAACTACTGCGCTTACACCCCATGCTTCCGCTCCGAGGCCGGCAGCTATGGCAAGGATGTCCGTGGCATGATCCGCCAGCACCAGTTCCAGAAAGTGGAGCTGGTCAAATTCACCCGCCCCGAAGAATCCGCCGCCGCGCATGAGCAGCTCACCCGCGACGCCGAGCGCGTCCTCGAGCTCCTCGGCCTGCCTTACCGGCGCACCTTGCTCTCCACCGGCGATATGGGCTTCTCCTCCGCCAAGACCTACGATCTCGAAGTCTGGCTTCCCGGCCAGCAGCTCTATCGTGAGATCAGCTCCTGCTCCAACTTCGAGTCCTTTCAGGCCCGCCGCGCCAACATCCGCTACCGCCCCGCCGCCTCCAAGAAATCCGAGTTCCTCCACACCCTCAACGGCAGTGGTCTAGCCGTCGGACGAACCTACCTCGCCGTCCTCGAAAACTACCAGCAGCCCGACGGCACGATCCGCATTCCGGAGATACTGGTTCCTTACATGAACGGCGAATCCGTCATCACCAAACGCGCCTAGCTGCTTTGCCTTCAACGCAGCTACTGCGGTGAGGCAATGGCTGCCTTATCCCCCAAATATGCTATTTTCCTAACCTTCGCGCCTCCCTACCCTCGGAGAGTGCGCGCCCCAGGCCCTTCCAACTGGAAGAACTCCTGCCAGTGCCGCAACACGGTTTCTGATTCTCGATGAGGTCGCCCATGCCTGCAACGGAAATCCCGGACTACTACGAATTCCTGGAGATCAGCCCTCAGGCCACGCAAGAGACCATCCACCGCGTGTACCGATTCCTCGCGGCCCGATATCATCCGGACCACTCCGCCACCGGCAACCTCGAAAAATTCACCCAGCTCACCCAGGCCTACCGCGTTCTCTCCGATCCCGCCCAGCGCGCCGAATACAACGCGCGCCGGTCCATGCGTCAGGTCACATTCCAGAATCCACTGTCCACTACGGTGGATTTCATGGACCAGGTCGAAGGCGATCTCAACCGCCGCCTCGCGGTTCTTGCCATCCTCTACTACCGCCGACGCATGTATCCCGACAGTCCGGAAGTGGAACTCGCCGAGATCGAGCAGCGCATGGGATTCCCCCGCGATTATCTTGAATTCACCACCTGGTATCTCGGCAAAAAGAAATACATCACCCGCGCCGACAACGCCGAGTTCACCCTGACCGTTGATGGGGTGGACTTCATCGAGAGCCAGCGCGCAGCCGTCCCTTTGCTCGCAAGGCTGCTCACCAGCGGAACCGGCGCAGCCGATGCCGATACCCCCTGCCGCATCTCGGACTCGGCTTCACCGGAAAACTCTGCCGCCTGGGAGTACTCCGTCGAAGTGCCTCCCGCCGCAATGACCGCTCAGCTTTAACCAGCCGTAACGGCTTGACAGGCCGGTTATAATTAACTCAGAAGACGAAAGCGAAAAACCCCGGCAGTCTGCCCGGGGTTTCGCCGTCTCAGGGGCAGGTAAAGTGCTGATTCTGGCTATTTTAGCTTCAACTCATCTGGATTGAACACTTTGCAGACGGTGGCCCCTTCTAAGTACCACAAACCACTTCGCTTCTCCCCAAAATAGGGGGACGGGGGGAGGGGAGGTTCAGAGCACCCGGGAGGTACAGTAGCATAGAAATGCAATGCCGAACCTGCTGAGCCGTTACCTCTGGTGGACCGAAGATCGCGGGAGTCTCCATTACGACGTGATGGTGACGCTGATCCTGATCTTTCTCTTCGTTTCGCCTCGCTTCATCGACTTCAACGATAAGCCGGTCGAGACTGTCGCCCTCAATTCCAGTGAAGTGCTGGTCAAGGAAGCCGGCCAGGTGGATGGCAGCCCGCGCTTCATCTATCAGATCCGTGCCGACATCGCCGGCGGCCCGCAACCTGCGCAGGATGAGGACACCCGCGAATCCGCCATCCTCCGTGTAGTCGAACCGATCTCCGGAGCCGTCACCCTGGAGCGCGTAGAACCCGTATACGACGCAAGCGGCAAGAAGATTATCGCCTACAACGCATGGGTAATTCGCTAGCCATCACGCTGGACGACTGCGGAACTCTCGCGACTTTCGCCGCCCCAAGGAGTTGAATTCAATATGTATCGACGCACCCGAGCTTTCAGCTTCGCCGCAGCCTTTGCCCTCGCCGCGCTCCCCGTCCTGGCCTCTGGACAGGCGAACAGCAATAAGCTCCAGCAGGTTCTCAGCCAGATGGACGCGGCCAGCAAGAACTTCAAGTCCGCGCAGGCCGATATCAAACGCGTCCACCTGGAAAAGCTGGTGAACGACACCTCCACGGAAACAGGCACAGTCTACTTCCTCCGCAACGGCAGCTCAACACAGTTCGGCGGACGCTTCGGTCCTGACCTGAAGATCGTCGAGTACAAGAGCGGCAACGTCCGCCTTTATACGGCAGCCAATAAACACCTCGATCAGGTCGCCGCATCAGGTGCCAATCAGGGCCGCGTCGAAACCTTTCTCACTCTGGGATTCGGCGGTAGCGGCAGCGATCTCGCCAAGGCCTGGAACATCGCCGACCAGGGAACGGAGCCGCTCAGCGACGGCTCCAAGACCGTGCAGACTGAGAAGCTCGACCTGGTCTCGAAGGACCCCAGCGTCAGAAACAGCTACACGCACATCACCATCTGGGTGGACCCAACCCGGGACGTCTCGCTGAAGCAGGAGTTCTTCGATCCCACCGGAAACACCGACACTGCGACCTACTCCAACATCCGGCTCAATCAGAAGATCGACCTGGGTCCGTACACCATTCCCTGCAACTCCAAAGGGGAGTGCAAGTAGATAGCTCCGTGGATAAAGCTCTCTAGCCCCGCTCCTCGGCGGGTACGGAGACCAGTCCCACGCGGACTCGCTCCACCTTGCGGTCGGTCGAGGCGAGCACCTCGAACCTAAGGCCATCAGACGCAATCACCTCGCCTGCAAGCGGGATGTGGCCCGCGATCTCCGAGACTAGCCCTCCCAGCGTGGTGGCCTCATAGTTCTGGGGAAGGTGGAGCGCGAATTTCTGCGCGCTGTTGCGTCCGTCTGCATCGCCGTCTCCAATGTCGACCGCCTCCACAGATTCCGTCGGACGCGACGGCGGCTCCAGCTGCTCTGCGAAAAGTTCCCGCAGCCGCGAAACCTCAAAGCTTGCGGGAACCACGTAGGTTCCGTCGGGCTCGCGAACCGGCTCATCGATCGCGTCTTCCTCGTCATGCTCGTCGGCGATGCTCCCCACGATCGCCTCGAGCAGATCTTCAATCGTAACTAGGCCAGCGACTGCGCCGTACTCGTCGATGACAATCCGCATATGCTGCTTCTCGTGCTGCATCTCACGCAGCAGCTTGGCAACGTTCTTGGTCTCGGGCACAAAATCGGTCGGCCGCTGCAACTCGGCCACGGTGCGATGCGCCGCTTCCGTATCCAGAACCTGCAACAGATCGCGGGCAAAGACAATGCCCGTGACGTGGTCGAGAGAGCTTTCAAAAACCGGTACACGCGAGAAGGAGTTGTCCTTCAGCAGTTCCAGCAACTCGCGCAGACTGAGGCTTCCGGGAACGGCGAAGATGTCCGGCCGCGGCGTCATCACCTCGCGCACCACCTTATCGCCGAACTCGACGGCTGAGCGCACCAGTTCGCGGTCGCTCTCCTCCAGAATTCCTTCCTCCTCGCCGGCCTCCAGCAGCGCATCCATGGCCTCGGAGGGATGCTCCTCCTCCTGCTCGTCCTCGGGTTCCGCCAGCGCAAGAATGGACAGCATGAGCCCAAGCGTCAGCGTGACCGGAAGAAGCACGTAGAAGATCACCTCGAGCAGGATGCGGATGTGGGCGATCCAAAGCCCGCGGGTCCGCGTGAACAGAAGCTGCGGGATAAGCCGATCGAACAGCAGGATCAGCAGCACCAGAAAAAAAGACGTGACCGCAATCTCGCCCAATCCCGGCGCACGCGCCAACTCTGAGTTGCGGATATGAACATACAACCGGAGTCCGGCGATCAGCGCGATCGCGGCGAGCGCGAGCTGCCGCAGCACGGAGGCGGAGAGCGCAATGGACTCCCGCCCAAGGCGCAGCCGGGGCTCGACGGCACGCGTCCAGGCGTCGATGTTGTCCTGGTACTCGCGGGCCAGAAACTTGCCCATCTCGGTGTAAATCCGGTCGACATACGCAGCCAGCGCCAGCACGGAGAGGAGTAGCGCCAGAATTACGTTGTAGTA
>JAICMT010000264.1 GCA_025929125.1 Acidobacteriaceae bacterium
AAGAGGAGTTTTGCGCTGTCGCAATACAAAGCAGGCAAAGAGCAGCAGCACGAGCACGAACAAGGCGGCTGTCGGCTTGATGGCGATCGCGAGTCCCAGGGAGAGGCCCGCAGGAAGCATCAGGAGAGGACGGGCCCGACGAAGAGCAGCGAATTGGCAGGCATACCCAATGAAAGCAAGTACCGTGATGACCTCATCCCGCTCCGTTGCCATGGCTGCGCCGTCGGTACCATGAAAGACGGCGAAGATGACCCCTGCCAACAATCCGGCGAGCCAATCATAGGGCAGAGCGATGACGCAGGCTGCGAGCGTCATGGAGCCAAGCAGTGAGAATTCATACAAGCGCCAGCCCAGGTCTCCGCCACCGAAGACAGCCATCGCCCAGCGCTCCATCAGATAGCATCCGGGCATATTCATGTCGTAGATGTCTTTGTACGGGATCTTGCCGTGGTGCATCAGGAAGACGCCGTAATGAAAGACCTGGGTATCCCACATCCATGGCCAGTGGATGGTAAAGATGACGTAACACCCCCCCGCGGCGAGCAGGGTGGCAATGCAGACCCGGCGAAGCAACGAAACCTGGCGGTCCGAAAAGATCGTCTGCATGTCTGGTGGCAATTATATGAGGCTGGTAACGGGCTCGCCCGAAGCGCCTGGTGTGGACTCGCAGACAGCATTATTATTGAGCAGAAAGCCGCTGATCCCGATACTGCCGGCGTACGCACCAACCTAAATCGGAATACGCGTGCGAGCGAGCTGATCTCGCAGACTCCTGAAAGTTTGTGTGCCGACATGCCAATATCAGCTCCATATGATCTAAATACTCCGTTGAGCGAGATTCTTACAGAGTCCGTGGACAGCGTGATGCAACGGGAGGGATGCGCTCTCGATGAGATTTTGAATTCACGAAATAGGCGCTGTGTCATTTTTGGTTGCGGGACTCTTGGCAAGAAGGCAGTTGGGCTCTTTCGCGAGATCGGAGTGGAACCGCTGGCGTTAGCCGATAGTGATCCGGCACTGTGGGGCACCGCGCATGGGGGACTGACGATCCTTTCCCCTCAGGAAGCTGCGAGGCAATTCGGTGCTCACGCTGTTTTCTTTGTGACGATCTGGAACGATCGTCACTGGTTTCGGTCGACGCAGTCGCGGTTGGCGGGTTTGGGCTGCACGTCAGTTTGCTCATACGCTCCGATCTTCTGGCGCTTTGGCTCTCGTTTCATGGATCTACTGCTCCTGAATGAGCCGCCTCATTGCGTTTACAAACAACTCGACCAGGTTTTCGCGGCGGAGAAACTGTGGGCAGATTCCCAGTCGCTGGCGACCTATCGCGCCAATTTGCTCTGGCGCAGCCTAGGGGACCCATCCCTGCTCCCCTATCCACCGCCGGTGAATACCTATTTTCCTCCCGATATTTTCTCGATTGCCCCGGAGGAGGTTATGGTCGACTGCGGAGCATTCGATGGTGACACCATTCGATTCACGCTCGATCTTGTTGGGGCACGTTTCAATGCTATTTACGCGATCGAAGCGGACAGCATCTCTACCAAAAAGCTCAACGACTACATCGCCAAACTTCCAGACGACATACGGAAAAAGATCCATAAGATCGAATGCGCGGTTGGCGAAGCACGCGGCACGATCAGATTTGTCATGGGCGGGCTCTTGACGTCGTCCGCCGGAGATACTGGACAAGAGGTTGCCTGTCTTCCTCTCGACGAGCTGTTTGAGAACAATCCAGTCACATTCATCAAAATGGATATCGAAGGGGCCGAGTTTGGCGCATTACAGGGCGGACGTCATGTGCTCCAACGTGATAGGCCTGTACTCGCCATCTGCGTTTACCATACCCAAGGTGATATCTGGCGGATTCCTCTCCTGATCCATGAACTTCTGCCCGAGCACAAGCTCTTTCTGCGCGCATATGAAGGCGACGGATTTCAGACTGTGCTTTATGCGGTTCCACCGGATCGAGCACTGATCTGACTGCATTATCATGGGTACGTTAGCCGCTTTATTCCTGTACTGCCGGCGCAAGCACAAACCTAAATCATGAAACTTTCAGACTACGTTTTCCAGTTTGTTGCCGACAGAGGCGTTCGCCACGTGTTCCTGGTAACCGGCGGCGGCGCCATGCATCTGAACGCGTCCCTCGCGGATGAGAAGCGAATTACTCCCATCTGCAACTCGCATGAACAGGCGTCAGCTATGTGTGCGGAGAGCTATGCCAAGGCGGTGAACGGGTTGGGCGTGGCCCTAGTGACGACAGGGCCCGGGGGCACGAATGCGATCACCGGAGTAGCAGGCGCGTGGCTCGATTCCACTCCAACGCTTTTTCTCTCAGGACAGGTGAAGCGGCCGGACAGGATGTTCGACGCTGATACCAACCAGCCTCTAGGAATGCGCCAGTTGGGCGTACAGGAAGTGGATATTGTTTCGATCGTGAAGCCGATCACAAAATATGCCACGGTGGTGCTGGACCCCTTGGATATTCGTTACGAGTTGGAGAAGGCGTACTACCTGGCTCTGAACGGCCGGCCGGGCCCCGTCTGGATCGACATCCCGCTGGATGTCCAGGCCTCGCCGATCCCCGATCCAACGACCCTACGCGGCTTTGACGTATCGGAACAGGAGGCTGCAAGCGCCGATCCCTCGCTGAAGAGCGAGGTCGCGCTTGTGGTAGAAAAGTTGAGGCAGTCCACGCGGCCGCTTCTATTTGCCGGCAACGGAACGCGGCTGGCGCGAGCGGACAAGCAATTTACCGAACTTCGATTGCTGCTGGATATTCCGACGGTTGCAACGTGGTGCGCGGCTGACCTGGTGCCCTCGGATGTGCCGACCTTCGTAGGACGTCCGGGGAACGTGGCGGCGCGGGGCGCAAACTTCGTCCTGCAGAACTGCGACTTTCTGCTGGTGCTTGGTGCGCGACTGGATATGGCGATTACCGGGTATGCCCCGCAGAATCTCGCACGCGAGGCGCATAAGGTCGCCATCGATATCGATCCGGCAGAGCTCAAGAAGCTTGCGCCGCACTTGCAGCAACCGGTGGTGGCCGACTGTCGCGCGTTCCTGGATGAGTTACTGGTCCAGCTCAGGGCAATTCAGCCGCTCGACCATAGCCGCTGGGCTGCATGGAACGAGCGTGCCGCGGATTGGAAGACTTGCTATAACGTTGTGACGGACGAACACCGCAAGCCCGAGGGGCAGGTGTCCATCTACAATCTGGCGGAGGTTATCGGCACAGAATCGAAGCAGGAGGACAAGCTCGTCTCCGGCTCTTCCGGATCGGGCATTGAGATCTTCCTGCTGGCTTGTCCGACACGCACCGGACAACGCATTTTCCACACCGCCGGCCTGGGAGCAATGGGGTACGGGCTGCCGATGTCGATTGCCGTTTGCATCGGGTCAGGTGGCAGGCAAACCATCCTGGTGGATGGCGATGGGGGCTTTCAGTTCAATATCCAGGAACTGGAGACGGTGCGGCGGTTGCAACTACCGATCAAATTCTTTGTACTCAATAACGACGGGTATGCTTCCATCCGGGCCTCGCAAAAAGCCTATTTTGGAGAGGCAAAAATCGGCGCAGACGCTGCCACCGGGCTCACGGTTCCGAACCTCTCCCGCATTGCAGCCTCGTATGAGATTCCGTCTGCGGTGATCGAAGATCAACGCAATCTGCGGGAAGA
>JAICMT010000017.1 GCA_025929125.1 Acidobacteriaceae bacterium
CGTTCTTACTCCTGAGACCGTCTCTGCTATTCGCGCAAACAGCAAGATCACCTTTGTACAGACGAAGTTCGGCGGCCATTGCGCCTTCCTAGCCAGTCCGGCGCATGATTACGACGGCTACTGGGCCGAATCCACATTGCTCCGGTTCATCCTCGCTCACGCCTAAGCCCCGGGGGATGCTCGCGCTAGTCAGCCGATCCCACACTGTTGCTGGATGCGGGCCTTTATCATGAAGCATGCTCACCGACTGGTCCGCGCTGTGTTCTCCAGAGGACCCGCTTCTGGTAGTGCCGTGGAGTGATCCAGCCGGTAAGCTCTCCTGGGTCGATCTGCGCGCCAATCCCTATGATTTCGATTTGATTCCGGAGGCCGTTCAATATCCCGCTCTGCTGCAGGCGCTTCGCGCACTCAACGCAACTCGCTCGCCCGTCTTCACAGCCAAATGCGATGTGTGGTCGTTAGCAGAGGAAGAACTCGCAAATCTCCACCTCGAAATGGGGACTGAGGAGGCAGAGTCCCTCGCGGGCATCGGCAGCTATATCGATCTTGTCTGGCGAGAACGGAGTACCTTTGCCTCGGCCGCTCAGCAACAGCAGTGGATCGGTCGTTTGCTTCGCCTGGCTGTGTCGCTGGAGCACCCCACTGCCGCAGTGGAATGCATCCTGCGTCCCGCACTCTTAGATCTAGAGCAGCCCCAGGAAGGTTACGCCGTCAGCCTTTATGTCAAAGCGCTCGGTTCCGATCGCGATGGAGCGCTCGCGGCCTGGTCTGCTGCACTCGGAGAGGTGGTCGCGCTCATTCGCTCACGTGAGTTGGCGCGATGACACTCTAAGCGAAGGCTGTCGTTGAATCGGCTGGCCGACGGTCATTAATGATTCGTGCGACTCGAATCAACTGGTCCGCCGGAACCGCCCCTGCAAAGTAGAATCCCTGAGCCTCGTCGCAGCTTCGATTCAGCAGGAAGTCGAGCTGGCCATTTGTCTCCACTCCTTCTGCGACGACTTTGAGGTTCAGTCCATGGGCCATGGAGATGATCGCGCGAACAATCGCCGCGGCATTTTGATCTTCGGTGGACCGGCGCACGAAACTGCGATCGATCTTCAAACGATCCACCTCATACTGTAATAGGTAGGAGAAGCTGGAGAAGCCGGTTCCGAAGTCGTCGATTGCAATCTTCACGCCCAGGCTGCGCAATTGCATGAGCGTTTCGGTGGTAGTGGTTGAGGTTGACATCAGCGTCTGCTCGGTGATTTCAAACTCGAGGCACTGCGGCGGCAAGCCAGAATCCTTCAGGGCAGCAGCGACCTGCGACACCAGGTTCTTCTGTCTGAACTGCCTCGGCGATAGATTCACCGCAATCATCAGTTCTCGTCCCAGCTGCTGCTGCAGTTCCTTCCCTTCGTGGCACGCCATCCGGATCGTCCATTCTCCAATCGGAAGGATCATGCCCGTAGCCTCGGCAAGAGGAATAAAGTGCGAGGGCGGCACGGACCCGCGCTTGGGGTGATTCCAGCGGAGCAGAGCCTCCACGCCGATCACCTCACCCGTCAGGCAGGAGACTTGCGGCTGATACTCGAGCGAAAGCTCACCATTCACCATGGCATGGCGCAGGTCGTGCTCGAACTCGATCTTGTCTGCCGTGGCGACCACCATGCCCTCATTGAAGATATGGAAGGCATTGCGGCCTGACTCCTTCGCCTCGTACAGAGCAGCGTCCGCGTTCTTCAGCAGCGTATCTGCATCGGGCGCGCAATCGGGAAAGATACACAGCCCGACGCTCACCGTAACGTTCACCTCACGGTTGCCTAGCATGGTCGGCGTCGAAACCTTCTGGATGATGTTTTCTGCGCAGCGTTCGGCATCCCTCTCGTCCCGAAACTCAGGCATGATGATCACAAACTCATCGCCACCCATGCGGGCAACCGTATCGGTCTGGCGCACCGCAGAACACAACTTCTTGGCTACGATGTCCAGCAGCGAATCTCCCGCTGTATGCCCCAAGGAGTCATTAATGCGTTTGAAGTAGTCTATGTCCACCATCAGCACTGCAACCTTGTGGTGGTTTCGCTTGGCCCGTTGGATTGACTGCCGCATCCGGTCGTCCAGCAACACGCGGTTGGGGAGTCCGGTCAGTGGATCATGATGCGCGAGGTGGTTTACATACTCCGTCAGTTTCTTCCGCTCGGTGATGTCGAACGCGATTCCCAGATATCCCGCGATCTTGTCGCCCTTCGATTTCAGAGCGGTCATGGCAAGATTGACCCAGATGCGCGATCCATCCTTGCGGATATAACTCCACTCGTGCTCGTCGGTCTGCCCGTGCCGGGGGCGGGCGATAAGGGATCCAAATCCGGCCTGCACCGGCTCCTGCAGGTCTCTGCTTAATTGCACTGCCCTCGCGCTCATCTCTGCCGGATCATGCAACATGACGACCGAGTGCTGCCCGATCAACTCGTGTTTTCTGTAATGGGTCAGAGTCTCGGCTGCCGGATTCATGGCCGTTACAGTGCCGGCTGGATCCGTCGCGATAATACTGAACGGCGCGTTCTCGATCATCGATTGCGTGAACTCGTGCAATCGCGCGATCTCCCGCAACCGGCCTCTCTCTTTCGTCACATCCCGGCTCGTTAGAGCGATGCCATCCCTCAGCTTAACCGCCTGGGTCACAATCCATCGCGACCCCCCCGGCGATTGCTTCATCTCCACCTCTTCGGTGGAAGGAACAGCCGTCAGTACCACCTGCCGATACTGCTCCAGCACTCTGGCGAGGTCGCTGGCGGGCAGCACCTCGGTCAAGGTCTTTTCTATTAACTCATTCCGAGGCTTGCCAAGTTGCTTCTCTCCGTTCGCGTTCACGTATGTGAGCCGGAAATCGACGATATTCCTGGCCGCGTCCCGCACACTGTCCATGATGTAGAAGGCATCCAGACTGCTTTCGGCCGCTACTTCGAATTTCTCGTGTTCAGTGTTGGCTGCCATTACCGCGCGCAACATCGCACGCAAGTAGGGATACAGCACTGCGACCCCCATCGCTACGATCACGGACGCTGCAGCTCTGACCATTTCTAGATGGGGTCCAAGCCAGCCAAGTGGGACCCACAGAGCATATCCGAGCACTCGCTCTACGCCAAAACAGACGATGAACAAACCCAGGATGTAGGTTGTCATCCCGAAGGGGACTCGGTCGCGCAGCCGGTACGCCAGCCTGGCAATCAAAACGCAGGCGCATGCACAGGTCAGCCATGCAAGGATGTCAGCGACCAGGGAATAGATCAGTGCCCGATGCCCCAACTGTTTCCAAGGACCCTCGGCGGTGTCGGAGGTGAGAAAGCGCAGCACAGCACTGGGGCTCGGCCCAGTGAGCAGGATGAGTGCCGCCGGTGCAAAAACAGCGAATGAGATCGCCGCCTTCATCCGTGATGGCAGAAATTGCTTAAGCAACGCAGCGCTCCCGACTACCGTCATGGATCACCGGCAACGAAGCTCTGCGCGAACCGGAGAACACCTAATCAAGATACTGATGAAATGGGGGCTTTTCTACAGTAGAAGTCGAAATGTGACTAGTTTGCCCGGCAGCCGGTCATCTGTACCCAAGATGCGTTCGATCCTCTGCCCATTGGTAACCGCTCAGTAGCTGCCTGCAAAGATTGCCTTTAGCTTCGAACGCAGCCCTTGCTCCTCGCTTGCCCGGCGTACCTGGGTCCTGTGGGTGTAAAGCAGCATGCCAATGGCCGCCGAGAACTCAGGGGAGACCAGTTCCTCCGGCATCCGCGAGAGCGGCACCGGCATACCCACGCGGGATGGAACCCGCAGCAGGCTCTCGGCATTGTCCAGCAGCCCTGCGATACGAGAGCCACCCCCGGTCAGCACGCAGCCAGCGCCCAGCGCCTCCAGCACGCCACCCTGCCTCAGGTTATCTCGCAGCATGGTGAAAAGCTCCCGCGCGCGTGGCTCCAGAATCTCCGCCAGAAATCGTTGACGCACAATTCGGCTGGTGCCTCCGCCCGCATTCAATGAGCCTACAGCGAGATTCGAACCGATCTCTATCTCGTTGGACTGCGGCACAGCAGTCACAACACAGTTTCCGTAAATGCACTTTAGCTCTTCAGCTTCTTCAACTGAGACGTGCAGACCCACGGCAAGGTCGTTGGTGAAGTGGTCCCCGCCAATCGGCAGCACCGCGGTGTGAGCAATCGATCCCTCAAAGAACACTGCTAACTCGGTCGTGCTGGATCCGATATCCGCGACGCACACCCCCAGCTCCCGTTCATCGGCCGAGAGCACCGCTTCCGCCGCGGCAATGCCCTCGTAGATGGTGTCGGTGACCTCAAGGCCCGCCCGGTTGGTGCAAGTCACCACACTTTGGGCGATGCCTCCCGAACACGTGGACAGATGCAGGTTCACCTCAAGCTTGTTTCCAACCATTCCAATCGGGTCGTGAATCCCACCCTGATCGTCCAGAATGAACTCCTGGGGCAGCAGGTGCAGCACCTCGCGATCCGGCGGTAGCGCAACCGAGCGCGCACGGTCCACCGCAGCCCGCACCTCTTCCCGCGTAATCTCGCGCATCCGGCTGCCCATCGAGATTCCACCGCGGCTATTAACGCCGCGAACATGGCTTCCACCCACTCCTACTACGGCTGTTTCAATTGGCGCCCGCGCGCCGCGTTCCGCCGCCAGGGCAGCGCGATTGATCGCATCCGCGGCCGGTCCCAGCTCCGCAATCAGGCCTTTTCGCATCCCCCTCGCGGCCTCGATTCCGTGCGACCGGTACCGCAGCACGCCATCCTGCAGCTCTGCTACCAACACGCAAATTTTGCTGCTGCCTGCATCGACAACCGTAATCAGGCTCTCCTGCTTGACGTTCATCGCGCGGCTCCATGGGCGGCCCGCTTGGCCTTGCCAGTAGCTTTTAGGGGGAGCTTGTGGCGCGGCAGCGGTTTTGACTTGTTGATTCCGTGTAGAGCCGGGATGACCGCCGGGGTCTCCACAGTTGCCGTTGCCGCCTCGGGTGCGGCCGTACACGGCTCCAGCACCACCTGCTGCTCATACCGCATATCCACTGAAGCCAGCCGCGGACATTGTGTCTTCCACTCAGCGAGGTGCTGCTGGTACTGGTGATAGCGCTCCAGGTATTTATTAGAGCCAAAGTGGACCAGCAGGTTCGTATGTGAGCTCGAGTCGGCCACTATTGCCTTCACATCGTCAGGATAGGACAAGTCCACCTCACTCACCTGCTTTGAGATCCCCTCGCCGCCCGTATCCAGACTTTCCATGAACTCGAGATACAGCCTTACCCGCGCGGATCGCGTGGAGAGCGGATCGTCAGGTGAAATTCCGGTGAGCACCGGGAAAGAATAGTGCGGCGGCGCCAGTCCGCTCTCTGGCTGCGGATCCGGTACATCGAACAGCACGCCGTTCCTGTCCACCAGCCCGATCTTCGTGCCATTGCGCACGAATGCGACCGGTGTCCGCTCCACAATACCGACGCGGATTCGGTTTGGGAGCAGCCGCATCACGGTCGCGTGCGCAACCCAGGGCAGACTCTCAAGTTCTGCCCGGCGTTGATCCAGCGGAACGCGAAAGATGTTCCGGTCTACATCGCCGCCGAAGACACTCAGCAGTTGCGCGTTGGTCAGGTGACTGTTTCCGGCAATCTGGATCGCCGCTGAACTTGGGATGACAAAGTGCTCGTCTGAAAGTAGGAAGCTGCGCGCCCACATCGTGCCTCCGCCTATGGCGCCGAGGATCAACATCAGCGCTCCACCGGCGGCAACTCTGCCCCAAACCGTTCTCGGGATCAGGCCGCCCTTCAGCGAGAGCCGCAGGCCAGGCCGGCGCTTCGAGGCAGGCGGAAATACCTCTGCCATCTCCTCGCCGTACCCGGAAGCGAAGCTTTCAACGTACGACCTGTCGCGCCGCAGCGGCATCTCGGTTACGGGCGCTCTACGTTTCAATCCCTGAACTCCGCCGTTTTTTTGGGCGCGATCCAGCTCCGGCGCATCCAGCACCGAACTGCCACGACTTGAAAACAAATTGCCTGATCGCACGGCCTGAGCAAGGTCGCGAGGAATCGCCTCCACAGATCATATCCCGCACCCGTGCACCCGCCTACAAAGTTGCTCCGGGACGTACCCTTTCAGCAACTCACCTAGCCTATTCCCGCTCTAGCGCGCCCAGAACCATCGGCCCCGCCTGGGAGATACTGCCCGCACCCATCGTCAGTACAACGTCTCCCGGGCGTGCCACCTTTGCGATCTCCTCCGCCCCCACCTGCATGGATTCCGCGTAGCCGACTCCGTCCGTAATCTTCCTTGTCTTGCGAATTGCATTTACCAGACTGTGCGCGTCCACTCCCGGGATGGGCTCCTCGCTGGCGGCATAGATGTCCAGCACCCGCAATGTGTCGGCACCCGAAAACGATTGCGCAAACTCCGGCTGCAGGTCTCTGGTTCGGGTATAGCGGTGTGGCTGGAAGAGCACATGGACGCGGCTGTAGCCGGCATCCCGCGCCGCCCGCAGCGTGGCTTCAATCTCCGTAGGGTGATGCCCATAGTCGTCCACTACGGTCACCCCTCGAACCACTCCGCGGACCTGGAACCGACGGTCCACTCCGCGAAAACTCTCCAGGCCGCGGGCAATCCCGTCGGGCGGCACTCCCACCTGCACTCCGACCGCCACTGCCGCCGTAGCATTCAGCACGTTGTGCCGTCCCGGCACATGCAGCGAGAAAGGTCCGAGCACCAGGCCCTTGTAATTCACCTCGAACCGCCAGTGCACCTTCCGGTTCGTCTTTGGGTTGTCAATCAACTGCAGCCGAAAATCCGCTCGCTCTGACTCGCCGTACGTGTAGACCCGTCGATGCACACGCTCCAGGACCGCTCTGAGAGCCGGATTGTCGAGACATGCGGTGGTCGCACCATAAAAAGGAACCCGGTCCATGAACTCCACAAATGCGTCTTCTACATCCGCCATATCCCGGTAGCAGTCCATGTGCTCGCGGTCCAGGTTCGTCACCACAGCCAGAACCGGCGACAGTTTCAGGAACGAACGATCACTCTCATCCGCCTCCGCCACCAGGTACTGCGACGACCCCAGCCGCGCATTGGAACCGAGCGCATCCACACGCCCGCCGACCACTACGGTGGGGTCCAGATTTCCTTCGCCGCCCCCGGCGCTCAGAACAGCCGCCACTAACGACGTAGTGGTTGTCTTTCCATGCATTCCCGCAATCGCGATGCCGTACTTCAGGCGCATCAGCTCTGCCAGCATCTCCGCCCGCTGGATCACAGGAACCTTGCGCGCCTTAGCTTCCAGCACCTCCGGGTTGCTCAGCGGAACCGCCGAGCTTGTGACCACCACGTCCGCCGCCGCATTGCCCGCGGCGTGCCCCTCATAGATGACTGCGCCCAGTCCGGCGAGCCGGTCCGTAGCGGCTGATCGGCGAAGGTCCGAGCCCGAAACCGCATACCCCATTGTGAGCAGAATTTCCGCAATTCCGCTCATGCCCACGCCGCCGATGCCGATGAAGTGAATGCGGTGCGATGGAGCAAACAAAAAGTGACCCGGCAAGAACATCTAACGCACACTCTCCTCGGTGCTTTGTCAGTGTCCGTCCCTCCGTCGCACCCGCATTTCACTCTAACAGCGATCCGCCAACCGGCTGCATTCCAGGCCTAATCGGGTCCAAAGCTCCCTCCTCGGGGCCGGCTAAGTCCCAAGAGCCGCCCGGCTTTATGAATCTCGCCTCCGCAGGTGCGCGAGCGCAACGATTTAGCCAACTCCGTGTCTAATTCCTCAGGAGCTTGCCCGCCTGCCCGACCGGCGGGTAGTCTCCTTAGTTCGGAGTCCGCGCAACGCTGCGTTGAGTTCCTCCCAGCGAGTCGAAGGACCCCAGACAGGGTGCAGGGATGAAACTTACACGGGTCTTTCAAAACAGCATCGGCGCCGCAGTAATTGCAGGCGCTCTCATGTTCGCTCCTGCCGCCAATGCACGGGTCTTTGTCTCGGTCGGCATCGCTCCTCCGGCCATACCGGTTTATGTTCAGCCTCCGTGCCCCGGCTACGGGTACATCTGGACGCCCGGATACTGGGCCTACGGACCGAGCGGCTACTACTGGATCGATGGAGCATGGGTCCTTCCTCCGTATGAGGACGCACTCTGGACCCCGGGTTACTGGGGATTTGACGACGACGCCTACTTCTGGAATCCCGGTTACTGGGGGCTCAACGTCGGTTACTACGGCGGGATCAACTATGGGTTCGGATATTTTGGGACCGGCTTCTACGGCGGCTACTGGCGCGACCACCACTTCTACTACAACGGCGAATACAACCGCTTCGGTTTCCGCGGACATGACAGCTACGTCTATCACCAGCGTGTTGGCGGCTTCGATGGCCGGCCCGGTGGTCTAGCCTTCGCGCGCTACGATGCTCGACGGGGTAATACCGGCTTCCGCGGGTCTGGAATCAACGGCCGCACCTACAACCGCGACCAGGCAGGGTTTCGGAACGGCTATATGGCCAATGGCTCACGTCCCAACTCCATTTCGGCGCAACGTGGCAATACACAGTCCTTCGGGTCTGGATACACCGCTCAGCGGGGTCGCGGATTTGGCGGCGGCAACTCCCAGGCCTATCGTGGCAGTTACTCCGGCGTTCAGCCCTCGCGCACGTACCAGTCCGGCAACGCCGGTCAGTTCCGGGGTGGATCTAACACCTACTCGAGCCCGCAGGCCCGGGGATACTCCGGCAACTCCTCTATGCAATCCCGCAGCTATTCCGCGCCTGCGCAAGCGCGCGGCTATTCCGGTGGGAATTACAGCGGCGGCGGGCGTGCCAGCTTTGGCGGTGCGTCAGCGGGCGGTGGTAGCTTCCACGGTGGAGGTGGCGGTGGTGGTTTCCATGGTGGTGGCGGTGGTGGTTTCCATGGTGGTGGCGGTGGAGGTGGATTCCACGGCGGTGGCGGCGGGGGTGGCTCCCATGGTGGTGGCGGACGTCGATAACGTTTGGCGACGGTGGTGACGAAGGGCTGAGGCGAACCTGCCTCAGCCCTTTTGTCTGCTGCCGGAGCGCTCCTCCGCAAGCCGTTCTATGATCTCGACAATCCTCTGTAGCGCGCCGGGCTTTGCCAGTCTCCTGGCGGCGGCAGACATCCCGGCCCGCCGCGCCGGATCCAGCAGCAGGCCCCCCAGCATCTCGAGCAGCCTTTCCGGAGTTGCCTCTCGCTCCAGCAGCATCGCGGCCGCGCCGGCATGGACCAGCACCTCGGCATTTTTGCGCTGATGATCGTCAGCTGCCGCCGCAAAGGGCACCAGTACGGACGCTTTACCCGCTGCGCACAGCTCCGCCACTGTGCTGCCGGATCGGGCCAGTACTAAGTCGGCAGCGCCGTACTGGGCCGGCATGTCCTCCAGAAAAGCTTCCACCCTGCATCGCCCGAGGTCGGCCCCGCTGGCCTGAAACGCCTCCCGAGTCGCGAGTACATGACGTGCGCCCGCCTGATGCACGATCGTCAACCCCGGCACACTGGCCAGCAACGAAGGCGCAATCTTTGGCATCAGGTCGTTGAAGATCCGCGCTCCCTGGCTTCCCGCGGTGACCAGCAGCCTGGGAGCGGCTCCGTCGGGTCGAGGCGGAATCTCAAAAATCTCCGGTCGCACTGGAACGCCCGTCGCCTCTGCGTTGCGGAAAAACCTCGCCGTCTGTTCGAAGTTCACAGCCGCGGCGCTCACCCGCTTCCCGAGCCAACGGTTGGTCATCCCCGGCACCACGTTGGGCTCGTACGCCAGCGTCGGTACGTTCAGCAGGATCGCGGCTGCCATTCCAGGCCCGCTCGCGTATCCGCCCACGCCGACTACCACCTGCGGCCGAAACTCTCGAATCAGCCGCAGGCATTCCATCACCCCGCGGGGCACATCCGCCGCCGTTTTCAGCCGGGTTGCCAAGCCCACGTTCTTCAACTGCCCCGACCGCACCAGCTCCAACCCGAAGCCTGCCTCCGGCACCAACTTCGTCTCCAACCCACGTGCCGTCCCCACAAACCGAACCTCAGCCCCGAAGCTGTCACGCAGCTCCCGTGCAATCGCCAGCGCTGGAATCACGTGCCCGCCAGTGCCTCCGCCGGCCATCAGCACCCGCATGCGTTGCGCGCCGCCGTCTGACCTGCTTGCGTTCACCTAATCGATCTCGCGCGTGATGTTCAGCAGAATTCCGAGGCTCGCCAGAGTAATAAACACCGAGGTTCCGCCGGACGAGATCAGAGGCAGCGTGATGCCTTTGGTCGGCACCAACGAGAGAACCACGCTCATGTTGAAGAACGCCTGGATCAGGATTGCCGTCGTGATCCCGAATGCCAGAAAGCGCGCAAACGGATCGGTCGAGAGTACCGCCGCGCGAAGACCGCGGTACCCAAGCATTACAAACAGCGCTACGATCGCGATTGCACCGACCAGCCCCAGCTCCTCGCAAACTGTCGCGAAGATGAAGTCCGTATGCGGCTCCGGTAGATAGAACAGCTTCTGCACTCCTTCCATCAGCCCACGTCCGAACACACCACCGGTCCCCACCGCAATCAATGACTGCAGAATGTGAAACCCGGCCCCCCTGGGATCAAGGTCTGGATTGATGAATGCCAGCATGCGCGCCCGCCGGAACGCAACATGGAACAGCATGTAATAGAGCAACGGGGAAGCCGCCGCGGCTGCAATTACGAAGTACTTCACCTGTGCGCCTGCCAGGTAAAGCATCAGCGCGGTTACTCCGGCGCACACCAACGCCGTGCCCAGGTCGGGCTCTTTCAAGATCAGCGCAATGAACACCAGCGACGGCAGCACGGCCCGCAGGATCGTTCCCTTCACGTCATCCATCGCATGGATGCGTGTCTGCAGAAAATATGCGAGAAACAGCACAATTACCGGCTTCGCCAGCTCCGATGGCTGCAGCGTCGTTCCTGCCACCCGGATCCAGCGGTGCGCGCCATTCATCCCATGCATCGCAAACACGCCCAGCAGCAGAACCGTCGTGATGGCGACCGACGTCACTACCACGCCGTAGCTGTTATACCGGCGGTAATCCACCTGCATGAGCACCGTCATACACGCCAGGCCCAGGAGAGCCCATAGCGCCTGCCTGCCCACGAACGCATAGGGCGAGCCCAGCGTCTCCTTCGCCATCACCGCGGAGGTCGAGAACACCATCACCAGGCCGAAGAGCACCAGCAGAAACACGGTTCCAAACAGCCACTTGTCGACACCAACCCGCTTTGCCATTTCCTACGCCCTTAGTTCTCAACTCCCGGCCGCGATCTCGCACCGACAAGCTGTCTCACAATCTCTTTGAAGCTGCGCCCTCGGTGCTCGTAGTTCTCAAACTGGTCGAAGCTCGAGCAGGCCGGGGCCAGAAGCACCACATCTCCGGCCGTCGCCTCTGCTGAGATCGTTTGCACCGCCGATTCCAGGGTGCGCGCTGAGACTATCTTCGTCACTCCCGCCAGCTGCCGCTCAATCTTCTCTGCTGCCGAACCAATTGTGGCAACAGTTTTC
>JAICMT010000035.1 GCA_025929125.1 Acidobacteriaceae bacterium
CGGCGGAGAGCTTGCGCAAGTCAGCCAGTTGCGAGGTGCCGAAGGCGGTGCGGGCGAACTGGACATTGCGCTGTTCGAGGACTTCGCGGGGCTGATAGCCGAGGCCGCCGCTGTAGAACGCGCCGCCGCTCTCGCCGATCGCTTTGGAGATGAGGCCCTTTGTCTGGGGCGACGCCATCAGGGTGCTGACGGCGAAGGAGCCGGCGGACTCGCCAAAGATGGTGACATTGGAGGGGTCGCCTCCGAATGACTTGATGTTGCGCTTGACCCATTCGAGCGCGGCGGCCTGATCCATGAGGCCGTAGTTGCCGGAGGCGTGGTGAGCCGACTCGGCGGTGAGTTCGGGGTGGACAAAGAAGCCGAAGATGCCGAGCCGGTAGTTCATAGAGACGATGACGACGTTCCGATGAGCGAGGAACTGGCCGTCCTGACGGCTCTCCGAGGTGCCGCCGGTGGTAAAGCCGCCGCCGTAGATCCAGACCATGACGGGAAGACCGGCAGACTTCTTCGATCGCGTGGCCTCGGCAGGCGCCCACACATTGAGGGTGAGGCAGTCCTCGCTTGGACCCGGATCGTGGAAGATCATATCCGGGTAGCTGGCGAACTGAACGCAATGCGAGCCGAAGTCGCGGGCCTGGAGAACGCCCTTCCATCGGCCGGTGGGCTGCGGTGGGAGCCAACGCAGATCTTCCACGGGGGGAGCTGCGTAGGGAATCCCTTTGTAGGCGATCACCTTCTGATCTGAGGTCAGGACTCCCTGCACCTTGCCACTGTCCGTCTGAATGGGTTTAGGCAGTTGCTGTGCAGCTGCGGCCGCACCTGAAAAAGCGGAAATAAGCCCTGTAAGCACTGCAGCCCGGAGTAGCACTCGACACATGAAGATCTCCGTTCGCAAGGTACCACAGGGTCGAGCGGCCTTATGGAACCTGATGCCGCTGGAGCAGCAGATTGTCAATGAGCCGTGTCGTCCCCACCCAAGCCGCGATGGCAATCAGTGCACCGGTGGAGACATTGGTGACCGGGAGGAGCGAGTCCGGATCCACCACCGCGACATAGTCGAGGCGGACGTCCGGAACGCGAGCGAGGAATGTCCGAAGCAGGTGGAGAATAGCCTCTGCTGACTCTTCACCTGAACGGACTAGTTCCGCGGCCGCTTGGAGCGCCCGTGAAAGAGCAAGCGCACGCTCGCGCTCGACACTGCTGAGATACCGATTGCGCGAGCTCATCGCCAGACCGTCGGGCTCTCGCACGATGGGGCAAATTACAAGCTCAACCGGCAGGTTGAGATCTCGGACGACGTGGCGTAGTACAGCAACCTGAGCAGCGTCCTTCTGGCCGAAGTAGGCCCGCTCCGGCTGCACAATATTAAAGAGCCGAGTGACAATTGTTGCCACTCCGCGGAAATGGCCCGGGCGCGAAGCCCCGTCCAGCCGCCCCCCGATCTCGCCAGGATCGACGAAGGTGGTGTTGCCCGGCGGGTACATTTCTGCGGCGACAGGAGCAAAGAGGAGGTCGACGCCAGCCTGCTCGAGCTTGCGGCGGTCCTCCTCAAAAGTGCGGGGATACGCGGCGTAGTCCTCCTTCGGACCAAACTGGGTGGGGTTGACGAAGATGGAAGCCGCGACAGCATCGCAGGCAGCCGTGGCCGCGGCGACCAGCGACATGTGCCCGGCGTGAAGCGCACCCATCGTAGGCACCAGGCCCAGGGTGCGGCCCGCGCGGCGGAGTTCATCGCAGGCAGCACGCATATCGGCGGACGTGTGGCAGATGCGCATGGGGCCGCCCTGCCTACCCGTGACGCGCAGCAGGCTCGATCAGCTCCAGGTCGCTGCGCATCTCTCGCGGGAGATGGTAGCTTTCGGCATCGGAGGGGAACTCGCGCCTGCTGACATCGGCCCGAAATCGGGAGAGTGCGTCACTGAAAAAGGCAGCAGCATCTCCGTATTGCCGCGCGAACTTGGCGTGCGGCGCGAACGTGAGGTTGAACAGATCGTGGAAAACCAAAATCTGTCCGTCGCATTCGGGACCTGCGCCGATGCCGATGGTTGGAATTGTGAGCTGGCTGGTGATATCGGTTGCCAGCTCCCGGGGAATGCCTTCTAGTACAACGGCAATGGCGCCGGCTTGTTCGAGCGCTTCCGCGTCCCGGCAGAGCCGGTCGTAAGCCTCCCAGGTCCTTCCCTGCACCTTGTAGCCGCCCATCCGGTGCACAGATTGAGGCGTCAATCCGATGTGGCCAACCACCGAGATTTCCGCATCCGTCATGCGCCTCACCAGCGAAGCGCGCGTCTGGCCTCCTTCGATCTTGACTGCCTGCGCACCTGCTTCCTTGATAAACCGGAGAGCGCTGCTCAGGCCCTCCAGCTCGGAGAGGTGGTAGGAGCCGTAAGGCATATCCGCAACCAGGAACGCTCGGCGCAGACCGCGTGCAACGGCACGGGTGTGGTGGAGCATCTCGTCCATCGTGACTGGAAGGGTATTGTCGTATCCCAGCGCCACCATCGCCAGGGAATCGCCCACCAGAATCAGATCGATCCCGGCCTCGTCGACCAGACGCGCGGTCGGGTAGTCGTATGCGGTGAGCGCCACGATGGGGATGCGTGCCTGCTTCTTTTGCAGAAGAGTGTCAGCTGTGATGCGGACAGGAGTATCTGCCGCGCCGGGGCGGCGGAGCTGTGTGACAGACATTGGGTTCTCCAGTGCCACTCCGCAAGACGCGCGGATGCGGCCCGAACGGGTCCAGTATACGACTCCAGATTCCGGTTTTCGGATTTCCACGTCTAACATGGGCCGGCTGGGCAGTCACGGCACCAACAAGTGCCAGCATTCTGACAGACTTGCCAGAGGCGACCCCGGTTCCTATAATCGGCATCATATTGCCTCGCAACTGCGCGTATGGCACTGGCGGACAGGGTTTGGCGACAGAGTCGTACCGCCGCCCGATAATTCCGGCGGCAGGCATCAAAGTAAAAAGTTTGAGTTATCCGAGGAGTCTTTGAATGAAGAAGGTACTGCTATCCTCTCTCTTGGCGTGTGCCGTTAGTGTTCCGGGCCTGACACTCGCTTCCTCTGCCCAGGCTGCCCCGGCGGCTGGTCAGGCTACCGGCGGTGCCGCGGAACCAGCGGCCCAGGGCGCCGGCGGTGCTCCTCAGTGCCCGCCCATGCCGGACGCGGAATATAAGTCCTACACCGACGCGATGAATCAGAGTCAGCCGCAGCAGAAGGCGGCCGCGCTTGAGGCATACCTGACGGCATTTCCGAATTCCTGCGTAAAGGCCCAGACGCTTCAGATCCTGATGGCGACGTACTCGACATTCGACGCTCCGAAGACGCTTGCGACCGCAGATAAGATTCTGCAAATGGAGCCGAACAATTTACAGGCCTTATATGCCGAGGTCGCTGTTCGAGTGAACAACGCCAATGGATTGACCGACGCGGCTGGCAAGCAGAGCGCCTTTGACCAGATAGCCACCTACGCTCAAAAAGGGCTGACAGCTCCTAAGCCCGCTGGAATGAGCGACGCCGACTTTGACAAACTCAAAGGGCTTGCCTATCCGGTCTTCTATAGCGCGCTAGGGTATGACGCACTTCTAAAGAAGGATAGCCCGAGCGCAATTGACGCCTATAAGAAGGAACTTGCACTCGTTCCGGCCGATGCTACGAAGACACCTGGGTCGGTCCTGCAAGATATCTTCTACTTAGGCGAGGCATACTACCAGGCGACTCCCCCGGATTATCTTGATTGCTCCTTCTACGCCAGCCGGGCGTTCGCTTATGCACCGGAGAATTTCAAGGCTCAGTTTTCGCCAATCGCAAAGTTTTGCTACAAGAAGTATCACGGGGGCGATGACGGCTATGACCAGTTCCTCGCCGCCGCACAGGCTAATCTGAATCCTCCGGATGGGTTGTTTGCCAGCATCAAACCAGCTCCGACTCCCGCGGACATCGTGAACCAGGTCATCCAGAGCACTCCTGATCTGGCAACCCTCGCAGTAAGTGACAAGGAGTTCATCCTCCAGAACGGGACCCCCGATCAGGCCGCCAAGGTATGGGACACCATCAAAGGGAAGTCGGTTCAGATTCCCGAGGCTCTAGTGATTGCGTCCACGCCAGCCCAGATTCAGGTTGCGGTGTCGGATGATGCCAAGCAGTCGAAGACGGCAGACTTCACCTTCAACATGAAGCCGCAGGACGAGGCGACGACCGCAGCCGCGAAGAAGCAGCAGGCGGCAATCGCTGCGGCAACAGCCGTGGGCCAGACCGTTACCCTGCAGGGCACGTACGACTCCTTCACGCCGAAGCCGATCATGATCACCATGAGCGATGGCGAAGTGGTTCTGCCCAAGGCTGCCCCTACCCGGACACCGGCCCGCGCGCCCGCACGTCGCGCTCCGGCACGCAGAAAGTAATCCCCATATAAAGCAGAAGGGCCCGGCTCACGCCGGGCTCTTTTGTTTGCGAGCTACTCCGGAACGATCTGGTGGGCTCCTGCTGAGGCACGACTGATATAAATCTCGCAGTCAATTCCCGTGCCTTGCTTATAACCGGTGCGCATCGCCTGCGTGAAACCTTCCACTTGCTCCGCCGCGACCAGATTGACGGTGCAGCCACCAAAGCCGCCACCTGTGAGGCGAGCTCCAAAGCAACCGGGTTCCTTGTCTGCCAGTTCCACGAGCAGATCGATCTCCGGGCACGACGCCTCAAAGTCATCGCGGAAACTAACGTGCGCTTCGTGCATCAGTTGCCCGAATCGGCTTAGATCGCCGTGCTGGAATGCGTTGACGGCCGCAAGCACGCGATTGTCTTCGGTGATGACATGGCGGCAGCGGCGAAACACGTTGGCGGGCATCTCACTGCCCCAGCGGTCGAGGTCCTCCAACGTCGCGTCACGTAGCGCTCTGATCTCCGGCCGGTGAAGGTGAAGGATTGCGGTGCCCTGTTCGATCTCGGCACGGCGCGTGTTGTACTCGCCCCCCGCCACGGAGTGCTTGACCATCGAGTTGCAGATCACGATGCGAACATCGGATGGGATCGGGACAAGCGTGTATTGCAGCGATCGGCAGTCGATCATCACCGCGTGGTCCAGCGCGCCGAAGCAGGAGACAAACTGGTCCATGATGCCCACATTGGCCCCCACAAACTGGTTTTCGGCTGCGCGGCAGAGCTGAGCGGTCTTTTCAAGAGGAAGATCGAAGCTCGTCGCCCCCAGGACCGCACATGCGGTGGCGACTTCGATTGCAGCCGAGGAACTGAGGCCTGCTCCCAATGGAACGTCGCCTTCCACGGTCATCGAAAAGCCATCCGCCACGGGCACGCCGTGTTGGCGGAGGATCCAGAGGACGCCTGCAATGTAATCCGCCCAATGCGTTTCGGCACCTGCGCGAAGATCGCGAAAGCGGCGGTCCAGAAATGGATCGAGAACCTCATCCAGGCGTTCGCTGTAGTTCACGGACTGGACCACCAGTCGCCCATCGGTTCTCTGGCTGATGGCTACCAGGGTTTTGAAGTCAATCGCTGCGGGCAATACAAAGCCATCGCAGTAGTCGGTGTGCTCGCCAATCAGGTTCACGCGACCGGGAGCCGCAAAGACCAGAGCCGGCGTCCCGAAGGAGTCGAAGTGCTGGGCCGAAAGTTCAGCAGGAGTATGCATAAAACTGAATGTTTCCGTTCCGGGCTCATCCCGCGTAGTGTTGGTCCGGCAACGCGCGTAGTCGCGCCGCTGCTGTCTCAGCCGTAATATCGCGCTGCGGCATGCCCAACATCTCAAAGCCGACCATAAACTTGCGGATCTCCGCCGAGCGCAGCAAAGGCGGATAAAAATGAGCATGGAAGTGCATAAAGTCGCGGCCCTGACCATGAGCCGGGCTCTGGTGGAAACCCATGGTGTAGGGGAAGCTGACCTCAAAAAGATTGTCGTAGCGAGTCGTAACGGACTTCAACATCTCGGCGAGACTTATCTGCTCGCTCGCGGAAAGTTCGACGAAGCTGCCGAAGTGACGGCGTGGAAGCACCGAAATCTCAAACGGCCACACCGCCCAGTAGGGCACGAGTGCGATGAAGTGCTCATTCTCGATGACAATCCTGGCCTCAGGATGCGCCAATTCCGTGCTGATGTAATCGCACAGCAGGCAGGACCCGTGCTCCTCCCGATAGGACTGCAGCGATGCAAGTTCGCGCAGTGGCTCATCCGGGATGTGCTCGGTTGCCCAGATCTGGCAGTGGGGATGAGGATTGCTTGCTCCCATCATCGCCCCGCGGTTCTCAAAGATCTGAACGTGATTAATCCAGGCAAGCTCGCTCAGGGCAGCCGTCTCCACGATCCAGGCCTCGATGACGCGAACGATATCCAAGACCTCCATTCGTGCGAGCGTCAGTGAATGGTCGGGATGGAAGCACAGCACGCGGCAGCGGCCTCGCTCCGGTTCGGCGATCAACAGCGGAGAGGATGCGGGCTTCACGTCCGCGGGCACATCGGGCAGCAGCGCCGGAAAATCGTTATCAAAGGCAAAGACGCCGGTGTACTCCGGATTGCGTACTCCCCCTGAGCGTGCGTTGCCGGGACAGAGGTAGCACGTCGGATCGTAATGGACCGCCTGAACAGTGCTCGGCGCCGTCTTCTCACCTTGCCAGGGACGTTGCGTACGCTGGGGCGAGACCAGGATCCACTCTCGCAGCAGTGGGTTGTAGCGCCGGTGCGGGATGGAATCAAGAGGCTGAGAAACTACTGCCACGCGCAATCCTTTTCAAAAAGAAACCTGCCATACCTAGTGTATGCGACTGCGATTACGCGCCACCGGGTTGTGCCGCCTCGGCAATGGGATCCTGTGTTACCGCACGCAAATTCACACCACCTGCGCGGGCGAACAGAAGCCCTGCAGGAATCACCGACAGGAACGTCACCGTCAGCAGCATTGCTCCGCAGGCAGTGGCAGCTTCTATCGGCGCGTTGTAAAACTCATGCATCGCTGCAGCAGTAACGGCAATCTGCGTGAACCAGCCAATTACCGGGAGTTGCAGTAGAGATCCTCCTATGCTGGCTCCCATCAGCAACATGGTGCGCGAGAAGTTCACGCTTGCGAGCTCGGGCGTATCCGCGAAGGCGTGAAGTGTCTGCACATAAGCGAAGCCAATCAGCGCCCACATCGCCAGCGAGAGAAGAACGGCGACGACCAGGTCTCGTGCGGAGGAAATGGTGTTCAGGCCCTCCCGGAAATCCTGAATCTTGTCCGCAATACTGTCCGCCAGCGGTCGCGAGAGTCTCCCGAGCACGCGGCGGACCAGACCGGCGATGATGCCGCCCGCGGCTCGCAGCGACGCGGCGAATACAGCGATCAGAGCCGTGCCGGCGACCGAGATTAGCCCGGCACGAACAAAGATTTCATGGTGCGGCAGATCGCGGGGTACAAAAAGCAAGGCTCCTGAGAAGATGGCCGCCGCTGCGCCAAGGTCGAACATCCGCTCCACGGTATAGACAGCAAACTGGGTGCTCGTAGAAAGCCCGATGCGACGTGCCACCAGCGCTGGGCGAATGACGTCTGCAATACGGCCAAAGAGCGCCACCGCAGTGAAGCCAATGAACTGAGGTGCAACCAGCGAGAACACCGGCACTCTCTTCTGGGTGGAGACGAAAACCGCCCAACGCGCAGAGCGCAACCAGAAAGACGTGTAGATCAGTCCTATACCCGCAGCGATATGCGCCCAGCGGATGGTCTGGACCTGATGCCAGAAGGCCGCCCAGTCAAAGTGGATCCGGCTGCGGTTTGCGGCAATCAGGATAGCCAGCAGAATGGAAATCGCCAGCAGAACGAGGCCCTTGCGATTCTTCATGGGCAGCAATCTCCTGCGCGGCGTTTTCTTATGGATGGGTCGAGGATGCCCGTGCGCTAGCCAGGGTGGCTAACTTGCGGCGGTTGAATTCGCGAATTACGCGCGCGACATAGGCCCGCGTCTCGCGATACGGCGGGATGCCGTGATACCTGTCCACCGCAATGGGACCGGCGTTATACGCTGCGAGCGCGAGGGCGATGTTGTCCTTATAGCGCGTCAGCAGCTGATCGAGATATGCCGTGCCGCCGCGGATGTTCTGCTCCGGGGCAAAGCTGTCCTGCACGCCCAACGTGGATGCCGTACCCGGCATAAGTTGCATGAGCCCCCGGGCCCCGGCTCGAGAGACAGCGAGCGCATTGCCATTGCTCTCCGCCTTGATCACGGAGGCCAGCAGGTCGGCGTCAATATTGTGTTGCTCTCCGGCCCGGGCGAGCATTTGAGTCATCTCCGCCTGGGTAAGCGGCGCCGCCGAGTGGAAAGCAGGCTCTGCCGCCGGAACTGCCGGCGGATCGGGTATGCTTTCGACGCTGACCACTGAGGTAGCAGGCACCTCAACGTAGTTGGCTGCGTCGCCTGTGGTCACGGCCGTGAGCAGGAAAAGCCTAACGTGATCGCCTGCAGCCTCCTGACGACTGCAGTCAAACTGGCTGCCGCTGCGCAGCGTGACGCGTTCTGCGGCCCTCGCACACAAGGACGGGAGGACCGCAAGGGTCAACAGGGCCGAAGCAAAGCGGATTCGATGGAATGACTGCATAAGAGCCGGTCATACTTATGGTACGACGGTTCGTGCGTCCTGTGGCAGCTCCGGCTATCATGCCCTCTACCACCTCCGCAGTAGTCCGGCGTTGCTGGCTGCACGAAAGGACCCCTTTTCCCCATGAGCGACCGAATCGAACAGGTTCCCGGATTCCGCTTTATCGACCACGTTGCGGTCTCCGTGACGCCCGGGGAACTGGAGGCGCAGGTGGCCCTCTATAAGGCTCTGGGGTTTGAGGAACTCCACCGCGAAGACGTGCTGGGAACAGACCAGGTGCGTGAGGTTCTGTTACAGATGGGCTCGGGCCCCAACAGGATTCAGCTTCTGGAGCCGCTCACACCAACTTCCCCGATCGCCCGGCAGATCCAAAGAAACGGCGGCCGCGGTGGCCTTGCTCATCTGGCCTTTCGAGTCAGCGATATCCAGAAGGCCTTCGCCCACATGAAGCATCAGGGATTCCAGATCGTCGACCAGGCGCCCCGAAGGGGCTCACTAGGGACAACCGTCTTCTTCGTCCATCCCAAGGGTGCCGCGGCGGGACTCGGTTACCTGCTTGAGGTTGTGCAGGAGGGCGGCCATGCCTGACGATCGCCGCGATGCCGAGCCACTCAAGTTACGCGAGCATTTCCCTCCTGTATCGACTGAAGAGTGGGAGGCGGCAATCCGCCTCGACCTGAAGGGAGCAGATTCCGGGAGCCTTAGGTGGCACAG
>JAICMT010000377.1 GCA_025929125.1 Acidobacteriaceae bacterium
GGCACCCGCAGCCGCTCCGGCGCGATGAACAGAAATTGCAACCTGCCTTCGACGTAATCCTGACACGCGGCCTGTGAGTCTTTCCGCGGCAGACCGGAATGAATACGTGCCACCCGCAGCCCCAGCGCGGAGAGCTTCGTCGCCTGGTCCTCCATCAGCGCAATCAGCGGAGAGACCACCAGAGCCGTGCCGCCGCGGGCCAGCGCGGGCAGCTGGTAACAGAGCGATTTGCCGGCGCCAGTCGGCATCACCAGCAAGACGTCCCTGCCCTCCGTTGCGGCCTGGCAAACCGCCTCCTGGTTAGCGCGGAACTCTGAGTGGTGGAAGCTGGTCCGAAGAAGCTCGCGAAGGTGCATGACAAGGGACAGTTTCGCATGCGAAGGGCGGGTGCCTGCAGCGGTTTTGGGGCGGAGTATTGTGGCATATCGGTGCACCTACCCCATTAGTAGAGTTTCGTGCACGTTATCCACAAAATATAGGGTTTATTGTGTTGATGCTCGGGGCCGGGCCGGTTACATTCAACCCAGCGTGGTGCGTCATGCTTAAGGCTGAAGGGCGTGGCCACGCCGGAGCTGCGGGAGGGCGGTTCGGGACGGGTCCTCAACTGGAACTCGGAGAGAGGCGAGCAAGCGCCAGCCTCCCCTCATCGGGTTCGGCGTTCCAGTTCAGGATACGGCCGAGCTCACCTCCGGTCCAATAACAAGGGCCGGTCAGCTCCAGGCTCCGAAAACGGAGTTGCGCTGCAGGGAATGTCCGGGAGGTGCGGTTTGCTCAAGCTGAAGAAGGTCCAGATCCTGGGATTCAAGTCGTTCTGCGATAAGACAGAGGTCCACCTGTCTGGCAGTGGCATGGCCGCGGTCGTGGGGCCGAACGGGTGCGGCAAGTCGAACATCTCCGATGCCATTACCTGGGTGTTGGGAGAGCAGTCGGCGAAGAGTCTGCGCGGCGCCCATATGCAGGACGTCATCTTCGCGGGTACGCGCGACCGCAAACCAACCGGCATGGCCGAGGTGTCGCTGACACTCGTCGACCCCGAGGTATATGACGGCGCGGTTGCCGATGCCAGAGCGGACGAGGCGGATTGGTCGAGCGACGGTATCGCCACCGAGCTAGAACTCGCTGGGGATTGGAATGAGGTCGAGCTCCGCAGGCAAAATGCAGAGCAAACCGAAGAGGCCGTGAAGGAAGCGCAGCCAGGCACCGTGATTGGCGAGGACGGTCAGGCACCCAGCGAGACGGAAGATGCAAGCGCGTCCGAAGCAGAGGCTTCTGCGGAAGTTGCCGCCCCTGCGGAGATCGCAGCCGCGCAGGAACCCGGAGTGGTGCTCAAGGTGCGCCGCCGTCGGTTCAATCGTGCCCCGGTTCGCGCCGGCGAGATCATGATCACACGACGCCTGTTCCGGTCGGGCGACTCCGAATATCTGTTGAACGGCAAAATCTGCCGGCTGCGCGATATCCAGGACATCTTCATGGGAACCGGCCTTGGCGGCGAGAGCTACGCCATCATCGGCCAGGAACGGATCGGCCAGATCCTCAGCTCGAAACCGATGGACCGCCGCGCGATTCTGGAAGAGGCCGCCGGCATTACACGCTTCAAGACCAAGAAGCGCCTCGCCGAGCTGCGCCTCGAATCGGCCAAGGTGAACCTGGCTCGCGTAAACGACATCGTCGATGAGGTCACGCGCCAGATGGCCACGCTGAAGCGGCAGGCCGCGAAGGCCGAACGCTACGGCTTGCTTCGCGACGAACTTCGTGGCAAGTTGCGCGTGGTGCTGGCCAGCCGGATGCAGCAGTTGGACTCGGAGAAGGCTGCTGTTGCGGCACAAATTGTCGAGCTCACTGCGAAGATCGACGAACAGGCTGCGGCGGTGGAAGCGATGGACGCGGAGCATACCGGGGGCGTGCAAACCGGCTATGAATTCGACCAGCAGATTCGCGAGGCAGGCGCACGCGCCAACAGTTCCGCGGTGGAGTTGGAGCGGGTTACCGCGCGCATCGCGGCCAATACGGATCGCGCCGCGGAACTGACGGCCCGCATGGAGACCGGAGCGCAGGAGCTCGAACAAGCACGGGAGCAGCTTCAGGGTCTCGCGGGCGAGCTTGAGGGGCAGCGCAGCTTTCTTGAATCCGCCACCGCGGAAGCGGTCGGCTCGCGCGAAGCCGCCGTCGCGCAGCAGCAGCGGGCGCAGGAGGCATTGCGATCGGTCGCCTCGGCGGAGCAGCAAGCCGAGCAGGGAAGGCGCAACGCCATGCAGCTGATGCAGCGCGCCGCCTCCAGCCGCAATGAGCAGGCGCAGGCCGAAGCCGCGCTCGGCAGCCTGGAGATGGAGTCCGAGCGCCTCGTCCGCGAGTCAGACGCGGCCCGTCGCGAGCTGGACGAGCTGGGCATTCAACGTGGCCAGGTGCAGATCGCCTTTGGCGACGTCACCGAGCGGCTGAAGTCGCTCGAGTCTGAAATTCGCGAGATGCAGCAGAAGATCGCTGCCACCAGGGAACAGGAAGCAGCCACGCGCCGGGAGGGCGATCGCCTGCGCGGAGAACGCGCCACGCTGGAAGGACGTCGTAACTCGCTCGAGGCGCTGATCCGGGAGCACAGCTACTCAACCGACACCGTGCGCAACATCTTCAAGGCAAACCGCAGCGGCAACAGCAACGGCTTATCGCCTGTGGGCACGCTCGCGGACTTCCTCGAAGTCGAGGGCCAGTACGAAGGTGTCGTCGACGAATTCCTGCGCGATGAGCTGAACTTCGTGGTGGTTAAGAGCTGGGACGCGGCCGATCACGGCGTTCGCATGCTTTCGAGCGACGTCGCCGGGCGGGCCACCTTCCTGGTGCATCCCGA
>JAICMT010000364.1 GCA_025929125.1 Acidobacteriaceae bacterium
CCACGATAGGTTGCGAACACCTGGTAGCTATCATCCGGTGAGAGGTGCTTGAAGATATAGTATCCATTGCGACCAGTGATGTAGGAGATGACGCTGAGTGTGCTCTCACTGTGGACCTGCACGACGGCTCCTGCGAGGGGCTCGCGTTGGCGATCCATGACGGTTCCGGTTATCGTGCGCTCCGTAGCCTGAGCATGCGCGCCGAGCGCGAATGTGGCAGCTCCGGCCAGCAGTGCGATGCGGAGCGATCGGTGACCCTTAGCGAACATGGAGCTGCATGAAGCCATTGGTTCGTTGGATTCAGGATACGCGCACCCAGATGCAGTAGATAGCGGAAGCTCAGGAGCGGGCGAGGAAGTAGGACTCGACTGCCTTGAGCAGCGCATTCCGATCCAGCACAACGGGCTTGCCTTCGAAGCGTGCGGCCCAGACTACCTGATTGATGAGGTCGCGGGGATGGCAGGCGCGCAGCTCCTCGACGAGTTCCTCGCGAATGACGGCGACGAGACCGTAGATGGTGTCGTCATCTACGGAAAGGCCGTGCTGGAGGGCGACGCGGCGGAAGATCTCCAGGAACTGCTGCGGCGTGATCTCGCCGATACGGATCTTGGTCTGGATACGGCGTAGGAAGGCGGGGTCCATGAGCTTATTGGGGTCTTTGTTGGAGGCGAAGATAACCATCAGCTCGAATGGGACCTCAATCTTGCGACCTCCGGCGAGAGTGAGGAATTCGATGCCGCGATCAAGGGGGACGACCCAGCGGTTCAGCAGTTCTTCCGGCGTCACGCGCTGGCGGCCAAAGTCATCGATGATCAGTGTCCCGTTATTGGCCTTCATCTGCACCGGACCGACGTAGTAGTTGGTGGCAGGGCTGTACTGAAGATCGAGCATCTCCATGGTGAGCTCGCCGCCGGCAATGACGGTGGGCCGGTGGCAGAGAACCCAGCGCCGATCGTAATGCTGGGTGGGGGGATCGAAATTCTTGTGCACGGTAGGGTCAAAGACAACGATGATCTGGCCATCGACCTCGACGGAGTACGGGATCCATACCGCATCCTTGGCGAGTACGGAGGCCAGCGTCTCTGCAGCGGATGTCTTGCCAGTGCCCGGGGGGCCGTAGAGGAAGATGGCCTCACCCGAGTTGAGAGCAGTGCCGAACTGGGCGAGAGTCTTGGCGTCGAGCACGTACTTGGAGAAACCGAGTTCGACGTCCTCTCGGGTGACGCGGAGGTTGCGGATACTCTGAGCGCGGACCTGCTCCACATAGCTCCGCAGGGAGACTGGAGCAGAGCCGGAGTACTGGCTCTGGGAGAGCAGCTCCATCGCGCGGGTGCGGCCAAGGGATGTGATGGCGATGTTCTGCACATGGCCGAACATCCCGGTGACTTCGCAGAGCAGCTTGGACCGGAGGCGGTCGAAGAGCTCATGGGCCACTTCGTAGCCGAGATGCATTTGGCGGGCGAGTTCGAGCACGGAAAACGGCCCGGAGAGATACAGGGTCTTGAGCGCGAGGTCCTCCAGCACTGAGGCGCGGACGCCGGTTTCCACGATGGATGTGGGCATGTGCGCCGGGCCCTGGGCGGGCGTGGCGGCGGTCGGCGATGGCTCAGGTGCTAGGAGAATGTCCATGAGGTCCCCTGTAGGTTCGCAAAAAGATACACTCCGGGTGCGAACGGATATGGAGGGATTGTAGCTCCTGGGATGTCCGGGGCGGATGCCGCTTTCGTGGTGGTTACGCCCTGGGGCCTAGAGTTGGCCGTATTTCCGAAGCGCGTCGAGCAGCGGTAGGCCGCTGAGGATTTCCTGGCGGGCAGCGGACTCATTGCCGGACAACTCGGTTGCGCGAGAGGCGACATCGGCGAGAAGCAATTGAGGGACGACGATCACGCCGTCGTCGTCGGCCACGATGGTGTCGCCGGGCTCCACGGTGACCCAATCGTCGATGGCTCCGCGAACCTGCACGGTGGTCTGGGAGGCCGTGACCTTCCAGCGGTGAATGGCCTGGGCGGGTGTGCGGAAGCGGGCCATGATGGGCAGGTTGAGGGTTCGGAGGTAGGCGGTGTCGCGGACGCCTCCGTCGACAACCACGCCGGCACAGCCGCGAGCCTGCATGGAGCTGGCAAGCAGGTCACCGAAGCAGCAGACGCCGCGGATGTTGGTGCCGGCCCAGACGGGAACGACTCCCGGCGGCATGGCGTCGATGGCGGCGAGCTTTTCGCGATCGCCTCCGGTCGCCCACGCGCGGGACTCGCCGGTGATGGTGTAAGCGGGACCGGCGAACGGATGACCGGTCCCGCGGGTTGGAAAGAGCGCAGTGTCGAGCACAGGCGGGCGCAGACCGAGCGAGTCAAAGACATCGCTGATCACGGCGGCGCCGGCAGCGCAGAGGCTCTTGTGCAGCTGGTCCATTCGCTTATAACTAGCGAGCGGTTGCGGCAGGACGGGCGGCTCCACCATACGGAAGGCTGCCGGGCGGGAGCGTGCCGCCTTCGGATAGGACCTTCATGTTCTGGAGCATTTTGGTGAAGCGCTCGCGGCGGTTGGTAATGTCCTTTTGGCGCGCGGCGTCGTCGGGCAGCATGCTGTTGTCGTAGAAGAGGGTGTAGTTGATGCGGGTAGTGGTCGGAGTGAGTGCAACCGCCTCCAGAGTGCCGTGGTAGAGGTTGTACGGCACGCCTTCGCGAACGGGCTGGGTGTAGGTGTAGCTGTACTGGGTCTTGCCGACCAGCACCTCATTGCCAATAGAGCGCACGGTGCCGAAGCCCCCGTCCCCGGAGAGGATGGTGCAGTTGGGAATGCCCCACTCACCGATGTCACAATACTTGCCAATGCGAGCCCAGACCTTGTCGACAGGCGCGTTGACGTCGATGGTCATAGGAACGGTGACGTAGTGCGGGTTGGGAACCTGCAGCG
>JAICMT010000034.1 GCA_025929125.1 Acidobacteriaceae bacterium
GCGGCCTGTTGCACGGCGGCGCGGACTCTCTGGGGCATGCCGTCGGTGAAGGCGAACCAGGGGCCCTCCCAGAAGGGCTTGCCGACGACCTCCTCGCGGGTGCTGCGGGCGAAGCGCAGCGCGGCGTCGTTGCAGTCCAGCAGGCGGCCATCGGGGCTGAGGATGCCGATGTATTCGAGGGTGGCGCTGTAGATGGCGCGGAAGCGGGCGAGGGTGTCTTGCAGCAGATGCTCCTGGTGCGTTCGCTCGGTGATCTCGATGGTGGCGCAGGTGAGCCCGGTGATTTTTCCGGAGGCGTCGCGCAGCGGCTCGACGACGAGATCGTAGACGCAGGCATTGCCGTTCACGTGCACGGTGACTTCTTCGCGCTGGGAGGCGCCGGTGGAGAGGGCGCGGTACTTGATCTCTTCGATGGCCTCGGCTTCGGCGCGGTTTTCGAGAAACTCCCTCTCGCGCTTGCCCAGGATTTGTGGGGAGTCGAATTCGGGCGCCGGGTTGTAGACCCAGGTGATCTTGAGATCGAGGTCCTGGTTGAAGACGGTGACCGGAGTGGGCCGGATGGCGAGCTCAAACCTCTGCTTGGTGAGCTGCAGCTCCTCGTCGGTGCGCTTCAGGTCCTCGATGTCGGTGCCGGTGCCGAACCAGCGAAAGATGACGCCGTCGTCATCGCGGACAGGCGCGCCGCGCCAGAGATGCCAGCGATAGTTGCCGTCGGCGGAGCGGATGCGCACCTCGACTTCGAAGATGTCTCCCTTGCGCGAGGCGGCGACCCAGGTTCTCCACGCGCCGGCCACATCTTCGGGGTGGAAGGGCTTGCTCCAGTTCTGTCCCGCGGTCTCTGCGCCGGTGAGCCCGGTGAACTCGGTCCAGCGCTTGTTGAAGTAGACGTTGTCTCCGTCGGGCGTACACATCCACACGATCTGGGGAACGAAGTCCACCATCATGGTCAGGAACTCTTCGGTGCTGCGCAGCCGTGTGGCCTGCTCGCCGAGGGCCTGGGCGATGCGGGTCTGGTGCTCGGCAATTTTGCGCTGCTCGGCGACGGCCTGACGGGTGAACCTGAGCTGGCCGCGGCGGTAGAGCTCCGAGAGCACGGAGATGACGACGGCTCCGATGCAGAAGTGGATCAGGGAGAAGATGTCGGCCGGATAGGTGATGCGGAGAGTGCCCGCGGGCGCAAGCGTCCAATAGACCAGCAGCGCTGCGACGGCGCCGGTGGTCAGTCCGTACCAGACGCCGGCCCAGAGCGCGATGCCCAGCACCGTGGGATTGAAGACTACGAACGGAGGCAGCGGTCCGGTGAAGCGCGCGATGTACTCCCGCAGCATGAGTGCGAGCAACGCGGCAAGTACGCTGAGCAGAGCTTTGACGGGAACCGATGCGATCGCTCGCGCAAACCGATTCTGCGGTTGCGGGTGCAGGGCCGGCGAAACTTCAGAAGCGGGAATGCCAGTGGGGATCGTGCTCACCCGGCGACTCCCGGATGGAGTTGCGATTCACGCAGCGATGGGTGGGAGGCGAGCGACAGGCGGAGAAGGCGCGCCGGGCTCAGGGTTGGCGTCGCGCTGCATCGCTGCGAGTGGGATCTCAGGCTTAAGGGCACGGGTTCGCTGTCCGCCATTCTAGTCCAGCCGGGAGGAAGATTCGGAAGAAAGAACTGCCGGGGATGCGGATGTACATCGCGCCCGGGTGGAGATTAAACTCAGGCGGAGACGCGGAGAAACTCACGCGGAGGACCCTCTAGCATGTGCCGCAATATTAGAACGCTCTTTAACTTCGATCCGCCGGCCACTGAGCGCGAGGTGCAGGACGCCGCGCTGCAGTTTGTGCGCAAGATCTCGGGCTTCAATAAGCCGTCGCAGGCGAACCAAGCGGCCTTTGACGCGGCGATTGCCGAGGTGGCTGCGGCTTCGATGCGGCTGCTGAACGAGCTGGAGACCTCGGCTACGCCGAAGAACCGCGAAGAAGAGGCGGCGAAGGCGCGGGCCCGCTCCGCCGAACGGTTCGGGACAACGCCCGCGGCGTAGGCGCTATTGGCGCAGCTCGACTTCAGTAGCACCCTGGCCGCCCTGGTTGTGGGGCGGCTCGGTGACGGCGACGACATGAGGATGGTTGCGCAGGTACTCGCGCAAGGTGCGGCGCAGCACGCCCATGCCAGTGCCATGCACGATGCGTACGCGCGGCAGACCGGCGAGGAAGGCGCGATCGAGGTAGCGGGACACTTCGTCGTGCGCCTCATCGGCGGTGCGGCCGATGACGTTCAGCTCCATGGGGATGGCGTCGTTTTCGGAGACGGTCTGGATGGTGACACCGCCGCGGCGGCGAGCGGCTTCGAGTGGCGTGGCCGCGGCTGAGGCGGATGTGACCTCGGCGATGTCGGCGAGGGGAACGCGCATCTTCATGACGCCCATGGAAACCTCGAAGTTGGTGGGGTCGAGGACGCGCTCCACGCGGGCTTCGCGGCCCAGGCTTTTGAGGCGGACGGTCGCGCCGGGTTTGAGTTCGACCCCACCCGTGACGCTTTGCGCCACGAATGGGGCACCCGGCTTGTTGGAGGGGTTTTGGGCGGAGTCGGACTTGTCGGCGCGGGTGGTGTGGGCGACGACGGTTTGGTTGAACTGCTCGGAGAACTCGCGGCGCATGCGGGCCATGCGGGTGGCGGAGTCGCGGGCGAATTTGCGTGAGGCGGCCTTGTCCTCGATGGCGCGCTCGGTTTCGCGGAGCTGCTCGGCGAAGTCTTCGAGCAGCGCGTTGAGCTTGGCCTCGAGCTCGCGGGTGCGGGCCTTCTGTTCGGCGCGGCCTTCTTTTTCGAGCCGCTCGCGCTCGCGCTGGAGCTCGCCTTCGCGGATCTGCATGCGCGCGCGCTCGTCGGAGGCTGCGGCGAGCTGGGCGTGGAGCTGATCGAGCAGCTCGCCGATCTCCTGCGTCTGAGTGGTCAACTGCGCGCGGGCTGCGGCGACGATCTGAGGCTGCAACCCGAGCCGCGCGGCGATGTTGAGTCCCGCGGACGCGCCGGGCACGCCGAGGCGCAGCTCATAGGTCGGCGAGAGCGTCGCCTGATCGAAGCCCACGGCGGCGTTGAGCACGGTGGCGTCCTCATGCGGCGGCGAGGCGGCGTAGACCTTCATGGCGGTGAGGTGGGTGGTGATGCAGGTCCACGCGCCGAGATGGAGGAACTGTCCGGCGATGGCGACGGCGAGCGCCGCGCCTTCGTCTGGATCGGTGGCGGAGCCGAGCTCATCCAGCAGCACCAGGGAGTCGCGGGTGGCGCGCTGCGCGATGCGGTTCACATTGACGACGTGCGCGGAGAAGCTGGAGAGATTGGACTCGATGGATTGCGCGTCGCCGATGTCGGCGTAGATGGCGTCGAGCAGTGGCAGCGTGGCGGATTCCGCCGGGACGGGGAGTCCCGCTTGCGCCATCAGGGCCAACAGGCCGGTGGTCTTCAGCGAGACGGTTTTGCCGCCGGTGTTGGGGCCGCTGATGACGAGCTGACGCGCGTTCTGCTCCAGCGCAAGCGAGATGGGGACCGGAGTTCCGCCGCTGCGGCGCAGGCGCAGTTCCAGCAGCGGATGGCGCGCCGCGCGGAGGTCGAGACGATCGGCAAAGACGGGGCGCACGCAGCGGAGCTGGTTCGAGAAGGACGCGCGGGCGAAGTGGGATTCGACTTCGGCCAGCACCTGCGCGCCGGTTTCGATGGCATCGGCGTGCTCGCCCAAGGTGCGGGTCATGGCGATCAGAATGCGGCGCACCTCGCGCTGCTCTTCATCGAGCAGGCGCTGGAGCTCGTTGTTCTGCTCGATGGTTTCGAGCGGCTCGATGAAGACAGTCTGGCCGGAGGAGGAGGAGCCGTGGATGACGCCGGGAACGCGGCGGCGCAGCTCGGCCTTGACGGGGATGACGAAGCGCTCGCCGCGGACGGTGATCAGCTCATCCTGCGCGGAGCCTTCGGCCGTGAGCGCGCGCAGGGAGCGGCGCAGGCCCTCCTCGATGGTTTTGTGCTGGCGCTCCATGGCGCGGCGGATGCGGCGCAGCTCGTGGCTGGCGTCGTCGGAAAGGGTGCCGTCGGGCAGGATCTTGCCGCGCAGTGCGGAGAGCAGGGGCGCGAACTCGTGCTCGAGGACGGGCGCGGAGAGCGCGGCGATGGCGGGCAGGTCGCTGGTGCGGGAGGCGTGGGCGTTGTCGCCCTGCAGCAGCGTGCGCCAGGCGGCGAGCCGCTCCGCGACGTGCAGCAGGCGGTTGATCTGGACGCCTTCGAGCGCGAAGCCTTCGACGCGGGTTTCACGCAGCAGCTCGGCGGGATCGAAGAGGCCGTGGAACTCGAAGGCGCCGCCGCCGGTGAGGAGGCCGCGGATCTCCGCGGTGCGCTGCTGCTGCTGCTCGATCCAAGTGCGATCGGCGCTGGGCTCCAACTGGAGGGTCCAAGCGCGGCCCAGCGGCGAGTGCGTCAGCCCGGCGATGTGCTCGCGGAGGCGCGGCCACTCGAGTGCGGCTGAGCTGGACTCGGCCAGCGCGCCGGGAATATCAGTGTGGTGCAGTGCGATCTCTTCTGTAAGTTCTTCAGGCATGGTCCTCTGGAAATGCTACGCGCATTGGCTGCTTCCTTCCGCGTGCGGGCCGTACACAAAGCGTACGGCGGTGGGAACCGGGCCGGGCTGCGCTGCGTATGGATGGGTGTAGATTGTTGGTGCGCCGTGCGCTGGAGGTTGAAGCGATGACTTGTCCAAGTTGTTCCGCTCCCGTGGAAGGCCAGTTCTGCTCGCGATGCGGGGCGCGCGTGCAGCCTCCGGTCGGCTACCAGTACCAGCCGGCGGCGCCGCAGCCCCACGCCGGTTACGTGCAGCCTGCGCCACCCTACGCGTATCCGCCGGTGCCCTATGTGCCGCGGGTCCACAGTCACTTGAAGACGCTGGGTATCCTGTGGTGTGTTTACGGCGGATACCGCGTGCTGACCGGCATCGCCGCGTCGCTGTTTCTGTTGGGCATGTCGCGAAATCATTTCTTCGATCAGTTCAGCACCGACCGGCCATTCCCGTTCGCCTTCATGGCGCCAATGATGGGCAGCCTGGCAGTGGTGGTGCTGGTGCTGGTGATCTTCAGCGCGTCGCTTGCGTTCTTTACCGGCTTCTCGCTGCTGCAGCGCAAGAGCTGGGGACGCACGCTGGCGATTGTGGCCGCGGTGCTCTCGCTGATCAAGATTCCGTTCGGCACCGGCCTGGGGATTTACACCCTGTGGGTGCTGATGCCGGGGCAGTCGCGCGCGGAATACGAGGTGCTGGCCGACCACAGCTAGACCGTTCGGAACCGCGGCCCGGAAGAGCGGCGGCGCTGCAACTTTTGCTAATGCCGATACTCCAATCTGAGGTCACTCGTGCGCCGAGCAGGCGAATCCAGCACGAGGCCTGCACGAATCAGGAGAAGAATGGCAGCAGTGCAGCGGTCCGGTATCTCGCAGCGTTGGTTTCTGGTTCCACTCAGACTGCTCATCGGGTTCGGCTTTGCGGCGCATGGATATGCGAAGCTGATGCGCGGTCCAGACAACTTTGCGTCCGCGCTGAGTGCGCTCCACGTGCCCGCTCCGCACATCATGGCGTGGATCACGACGCTGGTGGAGCTGCTGGGCGGGGCGGCGATTTTTATTGGAGCGTTTGTGGCGCTGGTGAGCATCCCGCTGGCGGTGACGCTGTTGACCGCGATGTTGACGGTGCATCTGCGCTACGGCTTCTCGTCGATCAAGCTGCTCAGTGTGACCGCTGCAGGGGCGAAGTTCGGGCCGCCAGGATATGAGCTCGATCTGCTGTACATTGCCGGGTTGTTTGCGCTGGCAGTGGCGGGGGCGACTCCGCTGTCGGTGGATGCGTACCGGGGCGGCGGACGGCGTTGATCGGGTTTCCAGATCTGTCTGCGTTATATACTTCGCGCAATGAATCCAGATTACCTGTGGGTTACGGAGGGACTTCAGCTGATCGCAATGCTCGGTGTCATGCCCCTATTGGCTCTGGCAATCGGGTATGTGGCCTGGCGGGGCAAGTCGCCGTTCTTCAAGTCAGGGCGCTACAGGATCATTGGCCTGGCTTCGCTGATTGCCTCTCTCCTGCTGTTCGGACTGGCGCATTGGATCGATGCCGATGTAAGAAGCGCGGAGTATTTCGTAGAACTGGGAGTTTTCGTGCTTAGCGTTGTCCTGTTTGGAGTAGCGATAGGGTGTGGATTCGGTGAGTTCTTGCGTATGTGGAGATGGCATCGCCGGACTAAGCTCCAAGGTTACAGCCAATAAAGTGTGAGTTTCTCCGGCACAGTTAAGCTAAGATTCTCTCGCCGCACAAAGATTCTGCTTCGCTGCCGCTCGAGGAGAGTTCTCGTCCTATGCGCATCCCCGTCCTTTTGTCCGCTGTTTTGCTGGCTACTTCCATCGCTGCTTCTGCCGAGGGCAAGAATCCTGCCGATTACCCGCTGCGGATTCACATCTTCGGCCGCAGCCAGACCACCTTCTACCATAACCGGGTGGAGGACGAAGCCAAAGGCGATGGCCGCGCGAATCTGTTTGAGAGCGGTATGCCGCACGCGGTCGACTTCAGCTACGACTGTGATGAGAAGATCCGTGCTTCGTTCGGATACGAGACGTATCCGGCGAAGTGGAAGAAGCCGGGCCGCGAGCTGGTGGTGCTGATGCCGGTGTTCGGCAAGAGCAACAGCTACTTCACCTGCGACCTCAAGACGGACGTGAAGACGTTCGCGTATGCGACCGGAAATGGGCGCATGAATGAGGAGCCGGTGGATCAGTTCAAGGCGTGGATGGTGAAGCACGACTACGACCCGGAGCACGGCAAGGAGACGCCCACCAATCTCCGTGTGGATCCGGCCAGTGGCAGAGAGGCGCAGCCGCAGCAGCCCCAGCCGCAGCGATAGCGTGGCCTAGAGCAGCCTGGCCGCTTCTTTCGCGAAGTAGGTGACGATGAAGTCTGCGCCGGCGCGGCGGATGGAGAGCAGCGACTCCAGCATGGCGCGCTCCGGCTCCAGCCAGCCGCGTGCGAATGCGGCCTGCAGCATGCAGTACTCGCCTGAAACCTGATAGGCGCCGAGGGGCACACCGAACTCGTCGCGCGCGGCGCGGATGACGTCGAGGTAGGGCAGCGCGGGCTTCATGAGGATCATGTCGGCGCCCTCAGCGAGGTCGAGGTCAATCTCGCGCATGGCCTCGCGCAGGTTGGCGCCATCCATCTGGTAGCTGCGGCGGTCGCCGAACTGCGGGGCGGAGTCGGCCGCATCGCGGAAGGGGCCATAGAAGGCGCTGGCGAACTTGGCCGCATAGCTGAGGATGGGCGTGTCCTCGAGGCGGGCGTCATCGAGTGCGCTGCGGATGGCCTGGACGCGGCCGTCCATCATGTCGCTGGGCGCGACGACGTCGGCTCCGGCTTTCGCGAGCGACACTGCGGTCCTGGCCAGGAGTTCCAGCGATGCGTCGTTCTCGACGTGGAAGTCCGCGGGATGGGCAGCGTCGCGGGCGACGATGCCGCAGTGGCCGTGTGAGGTGTACTCGCAGAGGCAGACATCGGCGATGGTGACCAGGGAGTCGAGCTTGCGGTTGGACTTGAGGGCGCGCAGGCCCTGCTGCACGATGCCGTCCTCAGACCATGCGCCGGTCGCCTGCTCATCCTTTTCGGAAGGCAGGCCGAAGAGCAAGAGGCCGCCGATGCCGAGCTCCACGCAGGACTCGGCTTCCTTCACGGCTTCGTCGACGGAGAGATTGAAGACGCCGGGCATGGAGCCAATCTCCTTGCGCACGCCCTCGCCGGGGCAGAGGAAGAGCGGATAGATCACCGCACCGGGATGAAGCCGCGTCTCGCGAACCAGAGCCCGCAGGGACTCGGTGCGCCGCATCCGGCGCATGCGTGTCACAGGAAAGTTCATACAGTCAGTCTACCCGCGGGGTGGCTGCGCCTCTTCCGATTGCGATGCTCGCCGCGAGTATTGCAGCTCTGCGCGCGAGATACACTTGTCCAGATGCGCACCCCCTCCAAACCACCCTCGTTGTTTCCCGCGGAACCCGCGGCCGAATCCGGCTGGGTGACCGCGCATTGTGATGGAGGAGCGCGCGGCAATCCTGGGCCGGCGGGTTTCGGCGCGGTGGTGCAGGACGCGAGCGGTACCGTGCTGGCGGAGCTGTCGGAATTTCTGGGTATCCAGACCAACAATGTGGCGGAGTACTCGGGTCTGCTGGCGGTGCTGGAGTATGCGGTGGCGAACGGACACAGGCGGGTGCGGGTGGTGTCGGACTCGGAGCTGATGGTGAAGCAGATCCAGGGCAAGTACCAGGTGAAGAGCCCCGGGCTGCGGCCGCTGTATGAGCAGGCGCGCAAGCAGATCGCCAAGCTGGAGCGGTTTGAGATCACCCATGCGCTCCGGCATAAGAACAAGGACGCCGACCGGCTGGCAAACGAGGCCATGGACCGAGGCATGGGTCGGGCCTAAGCGGCTGGGGAATCAGGCAGGTTGCTGGAGCTTTGGGCGGGTTCTGAAGGCCGGCACGAGGGCAGGCCGCGGGCGATTACTCCAGAGTTACTGGTTGGGAGACAGTAACCAGTTACAACGGTAACCAGATGGGGTAGAATCCAGTTCTTCATTAATTCAGAAGGTACGGGAGGCGATCCCATGTCTTTGGGTCTAGTTGTACCCCGCAGCGATACGACAAGACGGAGGCAGGACGGCCAATACATCGCGGACCTGGCCAGCCTGTTCGAGCGCCGCCGGATCGCGCTCGGCGATGTTCACGTATGCGAGCAGTTCGAGATCCTGTTCACCACCAGCGAGGCATTTCGGGGCCAGTTGTTCACGCTGTGCACGGCGATCAGCCACATGTCGGAGGAGGATCTGAGTGGGGAGGAGCTGCTGAGCCTGGTGGCTCGCGCTCTGCGTGCGCCTTCGGACGAGATGCCGGAAAGTCTGCGCACCCGCTTTCTGGCCGGGATGGATGCCTGGAACAACCGTGGACTGGCCTCGATCGACGAGTGGCCGCCGCGCAAAAAACCCAGTGCGCCCGAAACAGTCCTTCCGCCGGAGCCGTGGCCGGCGCTGGTTGCGTCCACGCCTGAGCCGCTGGCGATGGCGGAACCTTCTGCCGAGCCTGCATTGGTGCGCCCGGCCGGTGTGCGCACGCTGCAGGAGGCGCTGGAGTTGGCGAAGCTCCGTGGCGGCGATCGTCCGCTGCGGCCCGAGCCGGTTGTGGCTGAGGCGGCTCCGATTGCCGCGCAGGACACGAACTCGGCCACGCTGGAGGAGCTGAACACGCTGCTGGCC
>JAICMT010000025.1 GCA_025929125.1 Acidobacteriaceae bacterium
CTCAGATCCACTTTGGCGAAATCGTCAATGGTGATCTGTGGCGCGAGCGGAGGATTGGCGCCTGTTTCCGCCGGCGCAGCCTGACCGTTCGTTGTTAGAGCGGGGAGCGGCTTGGCATTGCTCTCGATCGGATCAATACTGGGCGGCGCACCGCTGCTGCTCTGTTCCATATCGCTCATCGTGTCTGCAAGTCCTTTCTCTGCTCGTGGAAAGATTGGCGCAAGCGCTCCGAGTTTCGTTCCCGGTTTGAGGCCGCCCCACGTGAGATTCTTCAACTCACCCTGGCGCGCTGCGTCCTCGATCGATCCCAATCCGAGTTGCGCCCAAACCTTCGCTGTTGTGTGCGGCATGATGGCATAGAGCAGGGCAGTGATGACACGGAGCGCCTCTGCCGCTATATACAGAGCCGTCGTTGCACGCTGCCGGTCTGCGGCTTCGCCGGACTTCAGCAGCTTCCAAGGAGCCACGGAGGTCAACATGCCGTCGACCCTCGCGATCAGCGCTGCGATCTCGGTCGCGGCTGCCGTCAGCCGGTACTCTGAAAAGGTCTGATCCACCGAAGCGATGCTCTGCTCCATTGACTCGCCAACCGCCGCTAATTGCTCCACGACCGGCTCTGGCACTTCACCCAGTCCGTCGATCAGCTTGAGTACCCGGCTCACCAAGTTGCCGTATCCATTCGCCAGGTCCGCGTTGTAACGAGTGATCAGCGCATCGAAGCTGAAGCTGCCGTCCTGTCCAAATGGAATTTCGCGCAGCAGGAAGTAACGCAGCACGTCGGCGGCGAAGAGGTCGCCGTCGCGTCTGTCGGGTTCGGGCTGCCCAACTTTAGCAAGGCTGGCACGATAGTGTTCGCCGAATGCATCCAGGATTGTCTCCGTTCGCACCACGTTCCCGCGCGATTTAGACATCTTGGATTTCTCGAACAGCAGCCAGCCATTCGCGACCACGGATCGCTGCACCGGCAGGCCCGCTGCCATCAGGAACGCCGGCCAGTAAACGCAATGAAAGCGCGTGATCTCTTTGCCCACCAGGTGGACTTCCGCAGGCCAGTACCGCGCAAATTTCGCCTTCCCGGCGGGATCATCCGATCCATAGCCGATCGCAGTGATGTAGTTCGCCAGCGCATCCAGCCAGACGTAGATCACGTGTTTCGGGTTTCCCGGCACCGGGATACCCCAGTCAAACGTCGTACGTGAGATCGAGAGGTCTTTGAGCCCGCTGCGAATGAAGCTCAACACCTCATTGCGCACCGTTTCCGGCTGAATGTGTAGCTTACCGCTCTCGATCAGCGCAAGCAGTTTGTCCTGATACGCCGAGAGTTTGAAGAAGTAGTTCTCCTCGGTGATCGTCTCAGTGATGCGCCCGCATTCCGGACACGGCGCACCCACCGGCACATCGACAAACGCCTCGTCAGAGACGCAGTACTGGCCTGTGTACGAGCTCAGATAAATGTCGCCATTTTCCGCCAGTACCTCCCACAGCTTCTGTACGCCCTGCTTGTGACGCTCGTCCGTGGTACGGATGTAGTCATTGTACGTGATACTCATGCGATCCCAGAGGCTTCGAAAGCTGGCTGAGACCTGATCCGCAAATTGCTGCGGCGGAATGCCCGCGGCCTCTGCTGAGCGCTGCACCTTCTGTCCGTGTTCGTCCGTGCCGGTCAGAAAAAAAGTGTCCTGTCCGAGCATCCGGTGACGACGGGCCAGTACGTCGGCCACGATAGTCGAGTAGGCATGCCCGATATGAGGCCGCGCATTGACGTAGTAGATCGGAGTGGTGACGTAGAAATTCTTCGAGGAATCGGGCATTGGCTTGGAAAGGCCAGTTTACCAAGGTTCTACCGGGCGAGCCCCCGATGTGCCGCCTGAAGGATCAGAGGCCTGCACAGCTTCTGCTGCTTTGCTCGTATTTCAGGAAGGCTGCTGTTCCAACCGCTTCGCTCCAAGTTGGGGAACCAGAAGATGAATCAATGCCAGAGCGAGCAGATACACCCCGGCGGAGATGGCAAAGATCATCAGCGGATGCGTGGAAAGGTTGTGCTTGACGATCCAGGTGAAGACCGCTCCACCGGCGGAGCCGGCCGCTCCGCCGATGCCAACCACGGTCGAAACCGCCGAGGAGGGGAACATGTCGGAGGGCGTTGAGAATAGGTTCGCTGACCAGCCCTGATGCGCGGCGGCAGCTAGGGCGATCAGCAACGTTGCCGGCCAGGGATTGGTGGGAAACAGCGTTCCCATGTGCGGCACAAAGACCAGCGGGAGGACCAGGAGCGCCATCAAAAACATCGCGAATTTGCGGCCGTCATTGAGCGAGTGTCCACGGCTCATGCGCCAACCGGAGAGCGCGCCGCCCAGCACGGAACCGAACGACGAGATAACGTACACCGCCAGGATGTAGATGTAAGCCTGGGACGTACTCTTGCCGTAAGCCCGGTTAAGGAACATCGGAAGATAAAAGAGGTAAAACCACCACACCCCATCCGTCAGCCCCTTCCCGATCGCGAAGGCATATGTGCCGCGATTCTTCAGAATCATTCGCAGCGGCTGCTTTTGGCTCGCACCTGGGGCCACTTGCGCCTGGATCTGCGTCGCGTCGCGGCGCAGCTTGTTGTAAGGAAAGATCAGCCAGACAGTCAGCCAAATCAGGCCGAGGAAGCCGGTGGAGAGAAACGAAGCTCGCCAGCCGAGCCGTGAGTGCGAGGTTACATAGTTAATCAGGGGCAGGGTGAGGAAGAACGAGACGTTTGCACCTGAGTTGAAGATGCCTACTGCCTTCGCCCGTTCCCGCGTCGGAAACCACTCTGAGACTGCCTTAATGGCTGCCGGGAAGTTGCCACACTCGCCAAGGCCGAGGAAGATGCGCGCAATGCAGAAGCCGCCAACCGAGGTCACCAGAGAGTGGCTGAGGGAAGAAAGACACCAGATACCGATCGCCAGGGCGTAGCCCGCCTTCGTCCCGATCCGATCAATGACGCGCCCTGCGAACAGGAAACCAACGCCGTACGCGAGTTGGAAACAGATCAGAACATTTCCGAAGTTGTTGTCGAAGACCGGCTGATGGAACTTGTCCGCCGCGGGATTCCATCCCATGAAGCGCACGCTGTGCAGCAGCGGCTCAATGTTCGAGAAGACTGACCGGTCCATGTAGTTGATAGTGGTCGCGGCAAATAGAAGCGCGCAGACGAACCAGCGGATGTTCGAACTCTCGGCCGCATCGATTCCTGCAGGAGTGGGCATGCTTTCAGTGCGGCTTGACATAAGAGAGCTCCGCGGCGGCTGAGCGTTTCACTCCTCTAGTGCGTCATTGCGCGGAGGTGTCCGCGTGGATTCGCGGGCGCTGATTCAGCCCCGGCAGATGTCTGGCATGGGGTGCCCGCAACGTCCTCTGCATGGTATCCGTGTGGCGCTCGGTTGACAATTTGAGCGCGGCGACCGCGGCCTCCTTTACTGCTAGGCCTCCGCCTTCACGGTCGGAGTATTCCCTGAGTTCCGCCACTATTCTCAGCGAAGCACTGTCGCCAGATACCGTCCCGTATGCGAGCGATCATTGGCGGCAATCTCCTCTGGCGTGCCGATGGCGACCACCTCGCCGCCTCCGCTGCCGCCCTCAGGGCCCATATCGATGATCCAGTCCGCCGACTTGATCACGTCCAGGTTGTGCTCAATGACCAGCAGCGAGCCGCCGCCCTCGATCAGCTTGCGAAACGCGGCGAGCAACTTCTGCACATCATCGAAGTGCAGACCCGTCGTCGGCTCATCCAGGATGTAGAGTGTGCGCGACCGTGCCCTCGCCGCCTGGTCGTTGCTGCCCGAACGCGAACCCGCAGTACGCGCAGCGGCCAGGTGCGACGCAAGCTTCACGCGCTGTGCTTCACCGCCAGAAAGGGTCGTCGCAGATTGGCCCAGCCGTACATAACCCAGCCCCACCTCATCGAGAACGTACAGCTTGTCCACGATCTTCGGGTGCCCGGCGAAGTAGCTTAACGCCTCCTTCACCGTCATGTTCAGCACGTCATGTACATTCCGCCCCTTGTACCTTATGTCCAGAATCGATGCTTTGAACCGCGTTCCACCGCACTCCTCGCACGGCAGCTCCACATCGGCAAGGAACTGCATCTCCACCGTTACGGTGCCATCGCCTTCGCAGACATCGCAGCGGCCGCCCGGGACGTTGAAGGAGAAGCTTCCCGCGCTGAATCCCTTGCGCTTGGCGTCGGGCTGCGCCGCGAATAGCGCCCGGATTTCATCAAATGCCTTGATATACGTCACTGGGTTGGAGCGTGGGGTCCGGCCTATGGGCGACTGATCGACCAACACGACATCGTTGAGGTACTGGACCCCGCTTAACGTGCGGAACAGGTGCGTCGGCTCCGGCTCGCTGGAACCGGGCTCGCGGTTCAACGACTGCGATAGGGCGCGGTAGAGCACCTGGTGGATCAGAGTGGACTTTCCGGAGCCGCTCACGCCGGTCACGCAGCACAGCAGGCCCAGCGGGATTTCCACGTCGATTCCACGCAGGTTGTGAATACGGGCTCCAGTCAGCACCAGCTTCTCGCGTCCCGGCTCGCGACGCTGCTTCGGAACCGGGATGTTCAGCCGGCCGGAGAGGTACTTGCCGGTGATCGACCGTGGATTCAGCGTCACCTCTGGTACCGTGCCGGAAGCAAGCAACTGGCCGCCCAACTCGCCTGCCCCAGGGCCAAGATCGAGCAGATGATCGGCGGTGCGGATCACGTCCGGGTCATGCTCCACCACCAGGATGGTGTTGCCCAGGTCACGCAACGACTGCAAGATGCGGATCAGCTTCTCGGTGTCGCGGGTGTGTAGTCCGATAGACGGCTCATCGAGAACGTACAGCGCTCCTACCAGGCGCGACCCCAGCGAAGTCGCCAGTTGAATGCGCTGCGACTCGCCTCCGGACAAAGTCGAACTCAGCCGGTCCAATGTCAGGTAGTCCAGTCCAACCTCATGCAGGAACCGGATGCGCTGGCGGACCTCCTCGAGCACTTTTCCGGCGATCTCCTCCTGCGCGGGCGTCAGGCTGAGAGTGGCGAAGAACTCCCGCGCCGCTGAAATCGTGAGCGCCGAAACGTCGCAGATATTCTTCGGCGGTTCCTTGCCCGCGGCGATCAGCACCGCCCTGGCCTCGGCCCGCAGCCGCTGCCCGCGGCAGTCCGGGCACAATGCATATCCGCGATACTTTGAGAGAAAGACACGGACGTGCAGCTTGTACTTCTTGCGGTCGAGCGCAGCAAAGAAGCCGCGAATCCCCGGAAATACACCGCTGCCGTCCCAGAGCAGGTCCTGCTGCTTTGCGGTCAGGTCGTAGTACGGCACGTCAATCGGAATCCCCGCTGCTTTGGCAAAGCGGATCATCTCGCCGTGATGCACACGGTACTTGCTCGTCGTCCACGGCGCGATTGCGCCCTGCTGCAGCGTGCGGCTGCGGTCGGGGATGATCAGGTTGGGATCGAAGTCGATGGTGTTGCCGAATCCCTGGCATCGCGGGCAGGCCCCATACGGGTTGTTGAAAGAGAACAGCCGAGGTTCCGGCTCCCGATACGCACGGTGGCAGGTGGAGCACTCGAAGGCCGCAGAGTAGCGGAAATGCTGGCTGCTCTGCGCCTCGTCTCGGGGCACCGTAAGGAACTGGACTTCGCCGGCTTCGCGGTAGCCGGTTTCGATCGCGTCCACGATGCGAGATCGAATCTCTGCCGAGAGCGCCAGACGATCGATCAAAGCGAAGATGGGCCGCGAGAAGTCCAGCTCCAGCAGCGACTCCGGTGTGGAGAACTCAACCAGCTTTCCCAGCCGGGAGTCCTCTGAACCCGGCGCAGCCTGATAGAGCCGGTTGTACCCCCGGCGGCGCAGCTCCCCCAGCCGTTCCTTCAACGTGGCGGTCACGTCGAACGCAGGTTCGGCCGGCGTCTTCCCCGCGGCTTTTTTCCGTACCTTCTTCACTGGGGGCGCAGGCTCCGCGTCAGCCTCGTTTGAGGCGACCCGCAGTGGTTCAAATTTGATTTCGGCGCGAACGATAGGGAAGAGCGCGTAGGTCCGGGTTCCTTCCGGCAGGGCGAGCAGCGCGGCCGCAATCTCGTCCACCGTATCGCGCCGTACGACGCCTCCGCAGTGCAGGCAGGTCACCGTTCCGCATCGAGCGTAGAGCAGGCGCAGGTAGTCGTAAATTTCCGTCGCAGTGGCGACCGTGGAACGCGGGTTGCGTGTCTGATTCTTCTGCTTGATCGCGATTGCCGGGGCCAGACCATCGATGTGGTCGACATCGGGCTTTTCAAGCCGCTCCAGGAACTGGCGCGCATAGGCGGAAAGCGACTCCACGTAGCGGCGCTGACCCTCTGCGTACACCGTATCGAACGCCAGTGACGACTTGCCCGAACCGCTGACGCCCGAAACCACCGTAAGTGCGTTGTGCGGGATCTCGACGTCGATGGATTTCAGGTTGTGCGTGCGCGCGCCGCGGATCACGATGTGGCTCATCGCGGCCTGCTCCGACGCAGGAGCGGCAGGGCCCGGGTCCATTAATTCGAGCGATTGGTCAGACATAGCCATCTTCCATTTTCGGCTACCAGCAGCCCGCTGTCGAACCGTATCGATTCAGAGCTCACAGCGATCGCGGGAATGCATCCCCCAAAAAGGGAATGGAGACACTCCCCCGTCGGCGTTAGCCTCGGAAGTGCGCCTGGAAGGAGCGCGAGAACGTTATGGAGCGATACAAACAGCAGTTCATACAACTCGCGACGGATGAGCGGGGGCAGGACCTCATCGAGTACGGGCTCATGGCATCGCTGATCGGGCTCGGAGTTCTGGCCGGACTGCGCGGGGCCAAGACCTCGATCGGGACCACCTTCAACCAGATCGGAAATACGCTGACGAGTGCAGTAGCGTAGCGTTTTTATCTTCCATATAAGCGGATTATCTTCAGTATGTTATACATGATAGTGTAAGTGACAGATGGATATGTCTCAGTAGATGCGACCTAACCGCGCCTAGAATCAAAGGATGCGTTTGGGATGGGGGCTGGTGTTCGCTGTTGTGCTCTGTGCCGGGGGCTGGGCACAGTCGGCTGCAGTAGATTCGGATGCGGATGGTCTGAGCGATGTGCTTGAGCAGCGTCTGCTGGAGCAGTTTGTCCCGACGTTCGAGATTGGAGCACATGACTGTGCCGTGCGACCTGCAGAGTTCGCGCGAAATGTGAAGCTGGCACGAGTGCAGGCACAGAACGGGACAATCTATGGACAGGCGTTCCCGTTTCGAACCGCCTCCGGCACTCGTGAAGTCGAGTTGCACTTCTATCACCTTTGGAGCGACGACTGCGGCCCCCATGGGCATCCGCTGGACGCGGAGCATGTGGCGGTCCTGGTCCGTGCTTCGGGCGAAAATTGGAAGGCGCTGTACTGGTACGCGGCTGCGCACGAACAGACAGTTTGCGATGTGAGCCAGATTGCGCGTGCCTCGACCTTGCATGCCGAGACCAAGGGTGCTCAAGTGTGGGTGTCGCCCGATAAACATGCGTCCTACCTGGATGCCAGATTGTGCAGCGCCGGCTGCGGAGCTGACCGTTGCGAGCAGATGGTCCCGCTGAGCATCGCGCGCGTGGTGAACCTCGGCGAGGTCGGGCATCCGATGAACGGCGCGGAATTTCCTGAGGCGCCGGGATGGATGCTTGCTGAGAAGATGCAGCAGGGTAACTTTCCGGTGGAACCTGTCGCGAGGTTGGAGCGGTTGCCCGATACCGAGATTGCGTGGTTTCATCCGGGGCGGCACCCGATGCAAGGGGTGATCGGGATCAGCGGCGCGACCGAGGGTGCGATTGGAAGGGGCGGTTCCGAGACGACAGAATCGCTGGGGAAGGCCTCGCAGTCGACCAGCGATGCGATCTCGGTTGTGGGCGAGTCCTCGGGCGGCGCCGTCGGAACGAGCTACCGCAGAACGACGCACGCGCTCGGGAAATCGGTGAAGGCAGTGGGTAAAGCGGTGGGGGCACGATAGGCTTTGCCAAGGCGAAAGGTTTGCAGCAGCCTGACTTAAGCCTCGGGCTTCTCCGGCTGAAAGATCTCGACCAGCAGAAGGCAAGCGCCAATCACGATGCAGGAGTCCGCCACGTTGAAGTCGGGCCAGTGGTAGTGATAAAGATTCACCGCCAGGAAGTCCACGACATGGTGCAGCACAATGCGGTCGTACAGGTTTCCAAGAGCGCCACCGAGGATCAGCGCCAGCGCCACCGAGGTGAAGGAAAACGCACGGCCTACCTTCCAGAGCAGCACAAAGACCAGCACGGCAGCTATCAGCGAGAAGCTGATCAGGCCGATGCGGACGTAGTCCGGCCGCCACGTCTCCATCATGGAGAAGGCGGCGCCGGTGTTAAGCACGTGCGAGAGGCGGAAGAAGCCCGGGATCACCGGAATGCTATATCCCGGACGAATGTGAGCGACGATCCAAAGCTTGCTCAGGCGGTCCGCCACGATCACCACGGCGGCTACAAGGAACAACAAGGGCCGGCGGTCCGCTGTAGAGATTGCCGGCGTGCATCGTGCGAGTGCTTCGTTTTCAGGCATGCTGGTCCAAGACATCGTTACGAGTTCTCGTTATCAATTTCTCAGTTGCTCGTCGCAGCCGCATAAGGTGGAAAGTCGATCGATTCCAAGGCCTCACTGCAGCGCGCGCACACAGTCGGGTAATCGGCGTTTGAGCCGACATCGTCCGTGTAACGCCAGCAACGATCGCACTTGGATTCCTTCGAGCGCCGGGCTCCAATCTCCGACGGGCCGGAGCCACCAATGAGCTCCACCTCGGATACATTGAACAGCTCGGGAAGCGACTCTTCATATCGCAGTACAACCGAATCCTCCGAGGCGTTTGCGATCGGAAGGTCGACAATAGCTTCCAGCGCCTTACCGATTACCTTTTCGCCGCGAAGGTTTTCAAGCTTGGCGAGCACCTCGGTACGAAGCGCAAGCAGCTTCTCCCAGTCAGAAATCAGACCGCCGTCTGCGGGCGCCAGCTCTTCGGGTTTGGGAAACAGCTGCAGGTGCACGCTGCCTTGCTTCCCTGGAATGTTCTGCCACACCTCATCCGCCGTAAAGCTGAGTATCGGCGCGGTCAGCCGAGCCAGTGCGTCCGTGATCTTGTAGATTGCGGTTTGGGCACTCCGTCGTGAGGTATAAAGTTCGCGCTGCGTCTCATTTCCCACCTTGAACTTTACCGGATACGTATAGAGCCGGTCCTTCAGCACGTCCAGGTAGAACGCCGATAGCTCCGAGTTACAGAACTCGTTCAGCAGGTGGTAGACACGATGGAACTCCATCTCCTCGTACGCCCTGGTGATCTTTCCCGTCAGCTCCGCTGCTCGCGAAAGGATGTACTGGTCGATCGGCTGCATCTGGTCGAAGGCCACCGCGTCACCGCCCTCGCTCATGGGCCGCGGGTCAAACTCATGCATATCACCGGTAGCGGGGTCCAACTCGCGCAGGCTCCCCAGGAGGAAACGGAAGGTGTTCCGCAGCTTCCGGTAGATCTCTTCGGCCAGCCGCTTCAGCAGCGGCAGGCTGGCGACGACATCTTCCCGGAAGTCCACTGAGGCCACCCAGAGGCGCACAATGTCCCCGCCCAGCTGGTCCATCACCTGCACAGGGTCAATAAAGTTGCCCAGCGACTTCGAGAGCGCGCGCCCCTGCTCGTCCAGCGTCCACCCGTAGGTGGCGACCTCCTTGAACGGTGCGCGATTGTGCATGCCGATCCCGCACAGCAGGGAAGACATGAACCATCCGCGATGCTGGTCGCCGCCCTCGGCATACAGGTCGGCGCGCGGGTCCGGATCCCCCGGCGCCTGCTGCGTGTCTTTGTCGAAGTCGAGCACGGCGTGGGAGCTGGCGCCGGACTCGAACCATACATCCAGAATGTCCATCTCCTTGCGGAACTCGCCGTGTCCGCAGCTCTCGCAGGTGGTTCCCGGCGGAAGCATCTGCTCCGGTGTATGGATGTACCAGGCATCGGCGGATTCCCGCATGAAGAGCTCTACAACGCGCCTGTTGATCTCCCGATCCTTCAGTGGCTCTCCGCATTTGCGGCAGAGGAAGACAGCAATCGGCACGCCCCACACGCGCTGCCGCGAGATGCACCAGTCCGGCCGCGTCGCGACCATGTTCGTGATCCGTTCCTGACCCCAGCCAGGATCCCAAGTCACGCGCGTAATCTCTTCCAGTGCTCGCTGCCGAAATGTAGCCTGGCTGCCGTCAGGAGCTGTCATCGGCGTCTCCATCGCGATGAACCACTGCTCGGTAGCCCGCGTGATCAC
>JAICMT010000080.1 GCA_025929125.1 Acidobacteriaceae bacterium
CGCGGCGACTATGTCATCCTCGACTTCGAAGGCGAACCCGCGCGGGCGCTCGCCGAGCGGCGCGGCAAGCAATCCCCACTGCGAGACGTCGCTGGAATGCTGCGTTCCTTCAGCTACGCTGCGTACTCGGCGCTCGATCATTTCACCGCGCGCCACCCCGGGAGCCAGCGCACCTTGGAGACCTGGGCGCAGCTCTGGCAGAATACCGTTTCAACCGAGTTCCTGAACGCCTGGCGGACGACGATAGCTGCCAACCCGCATCTCACTCCACAGCCGCAGCAGGCACAACGCCTTCTAAGCGCGTATCTGCTTGAGAAGGCAATGTACGAGCTGTTATATGAACTCAACAATCGTCCCGGCTGGGTCCGCATCCCACTGGCAGGGCTGCTTTCTCTTCCCGCCCTGATACCTTGACGGTATGCGTCCCGCCGCAATGCAGAGGAATCTCGCCGCATGAAGGTCATAACCGAGTCCTGGGTACCGTAAACGTCCATGGCCACTGCCACCACACTCGCTGAGACCACGCACCAGCCCGGAAGCTCACCCTCGGGGCTGCTGGTCGTGTTGACCCCGCTTCCTCCGGAGGCGCTGGAACATACCATTTCAAATCTTGCGGCGGCATTTGAAGGAATCCCCCTCCAGGTCGCCTCGCCGGATCCGCTGCCTCCGGTTGTCTCCGAGTCTCCGGAGTTCCACGCCTTCACCTACACGCCAGCAGCGCCCACGCCCGGCGGTTGGCTGCTGACGGCGGCTGACTTCCTGAACTCCTATAAGCTGCTGCAGGAACATGGCGCGCAGTGCTGCCTTCTGCTGGGTCCGGAGGCCCAATCCATTGCCCCTGGGGCGCTGTCCTCCCTCGGTGCGGCTGTGCTGTCGGGTTCGGCGGATCTAGCCGTCCCTCGCTACTCTCTAGGACCGCGAGACGGCCTCGTGAACTCCGCCATACTCTATCCGGCGACCCGCGCCATCTTTGGAACTAGAGCACGATACCCGCTGGCCATCGATCTCGGCCTCTCGCGCAAAATGGCGGAGCGGCTCGCCTCGGCAGCACAGAAGTTCACTGCAGCGGGCCAGAATGCAGGCCTGCTTTGGCCGGTATCCGATGCAGCCGTGGCAGGCATGTCGATCGTTCAGGTGGAATTCGGAAGCCGCGCCCTTCCTCCGCCGGACTCAATGGATCTCAACACAATCCTCGCCCAGGTCGCCGGTTCACTCTTCGCGGATGTGGAATCCAAGGCCGCCTTCTGGCAGCGCGCCCGGCTCACATCTTCTGCAAAGCCGGCAGCATTCAGTGAGGAAGAAATCTCACGGCCCGAACTTCCTGACATTCAGCCGATGCTGGAATCTTTTCGGCTCGCCTATTCGAACCTCCACGAAATCTGGTCGCTGGTGTTGCCTCCAAACTCGCTGCTTGGACTCAAGAAGCTCTCCCAGATGCCCCCCGCAAGCTTTCGCATGCCCGACGCTCTCTGGGCGAGAATCGTGTACGACTTCATCCTCGCCTACCGGCTTCGGACCATCAATCGTGGTCACCTGATGGGTGCGCTCACCCCGCTTTACCTCGCCTGGGTTGCGTCCCATCTTCGGCTCTCCTCCGGCACCGGGCAGGATGGCCCTGCTGCCGAGTCTCACATTGAAGCGATGGCTGCTGTATTTGAAGCCGATAAACCCTATCTGGTCTCGCGATGGCGTTGGCCGGATCGCTTTAACCCGTAGGTACTGATCGTTAGGAGTTCAATATGGGTCAACAAGTCGGATCCGCACTCGCAGAGTCCATGCATCGCGTAATGGTCAAGCTCGTGAGCTTCCTTCCCGGGCTGCTGGCACTTCTAATTGGCATTGTCGTTCTCACCGCTCTCGGAGCCCTGCTCGCTGTGGCCATCCGGCGAATTCTCCTCGCCGCACGCTTCGACGAGCGCTTCGGAAGAACGCAAAGTGCAACCGTGGCCGACATCGCGCCCGCACACTCTCCAACCCTGCTCATCTCCCGCGTTGCGTTCTGGGCCTGCGTCGTCCTGGGAGTTGTCATCGGAATCTCTGCCTTCGACGCCTCCTATCCAGGCGGCACAGAGATTACAACCATCCTGATCCCGTACCTCACCCACTCCATCGGAGCGGTCTTCATCCTCCTGATAGGCACCGTTCTCGCGCGCTTTCTGTCACGATCCGTGCTGATTGGCGCCGTCAACCTGCAGATGCAGTACGCCCGATTCCTTTCCCTCGGAGTGAAGTGGCTCGTCCTGGTGCTCACCGCTGCCATGGTGCTCGATCATCTCGAGATCGGCGGCTCCATCGTAGCCCTCGCCTTCGGCATCCTCTTCGGGGGAATCGTCCTGACCCTATCGCTCGCAATCGGCCTGGGCTCACGTGATCTCGTCAGCCGTTCGCTCGAAAAGAATGTCGATCCGGCGGCCGACCGTCCCCGCTTCGACGACATTCCGCCGCCTGCCACAAAGTCCCGCGAATCCCTGCGTCATTTTTAAAGCGTCGCAGCGCTCTAATTCGCGACCAGCCCGGCTCGCCGCTCGGCACCCTCTGCCTTCGTCAGGATCCGGTCGGCGAAGAACCCGTACGTGGAGACCCCCGCGAAGCAGAAGGCCGGCACTGTGTATGCCAGCGCCATGCTGCCGGTGTTCCTTGCGATCCACCCCAGCGCCAGCGGGAACAACGCCCCTCCCACAATCGCCATCACCAGCATGGAGCCGCCCAGCTTCGTATTATCCCCAAGCCCCTTCAGCCCCAACGCAAAGATGGTGGGGAACATGATCGAAAGGAAGAAGCTGGCGGTCACAATCGCGTACACGCCTCCCCACCCAGGTCGCATCACCGCGAACAGAATCAGCAGCACGTTCGCCGCGCCATAAATGCCGAGCAGCTTGCTGGGCTCGATAAACTTCATCAGCGAAGTCGAAACGAACCGGCCGATCAGCATCGCGATCAGCGAATAAATGATGTAGTCGGCGGCCGTCTTTTCCGTCACGACTGTGTACTGCTTCATGTAGAAAATGATGTTGCTCCAAAGGCAGATCTGCGCCCCCACATTCAGCACATTCGCCGCCACCGCATACCACAGCTGAGGGTAGTGACGAAGCTCTCGAAAGCTTCCGTGCCCGCCGCTCTTGCCCTCATGTTCGCTCTGGATCTGGGGGAAGCGCATCCTCGAAAGCGCGAACGCAAACAGCAGCACAACCGATCCCAGAGCGATATAGGTCGGCACCACCCGCATAATCTCGGTGTGGAGGTAGTTCGTATACGTGCCACTGGCCTTCATCGCGTCCACTTGCGCAGGTGTCAGCTCCACCCCCGAGAAGATGAACTGCCGCCCGATCCACACTCCCAGGATCGTTCCCGGCGGATTGAAGGACTGCGCAAAGTTGAGCCGGCGCTCGCTGGTCGGAGGCGGTCCAAACTGCGCCATAAAGGGATTCGCCGCCGTCTCCAGGACTGACGCGCCGCAGCCAACCGCAAACAGCGCAATCAGAAACGGTACATATTGGCCGCTCACTGCCGCGGGCCAGAACAGCACCATGCCCGTACCGAACAGGCAGAGCCCGATGATCATGCCGGCCTTGTAGCCCCACCGCCGCATCACCAGCGCCGCCGGGATTGCCATGCAGAAATAACCGGTGAAATTTGCCGTCGAAACCAGCTGAGCCGAAAAGGTGGAGAGCTCAAATGACTTCCTGAATTGTTGAATAAGAATGTCGGTTAGGTTATTCGACATTCCCCACAGAAAGAACAACACCGTGACCATCGTGAACAGTGCCATCTGCCCCAAAGGAAACACAGGGACACCATTCGCTTCCGAGCTCTTCGCCGGGCCTGTAGAGGAGATGTGCATTTACGCTCCGCACGGGGTTCGCTAAGTTCAACGCTAAAGTAATTGAGCCGTCCAACATACTAACAGTACCCCTGCGCACGCGCATTCACTCAAGCGGCAAGGTAGACTGGCAGAAGGTGCAAACCTGCCAACCTGTTAGGAGTTCGTACAGCATGTCCAAGTTTCACCCGACCGCACTTGCGTGCAGATCTGTGCTCGCGCTCTCAGTTTTTTTGGTGTCCTCCATGCCGTTCCGCGCGGCAGCCCAGGCAGCACCTGCTTCCACGGGGCATAAGCAACTTGACCGGATCGATTTCGCCATCTCCGGCGCAGGTGAACTTACCAGCACCGTCTCCGGACTCGAGCAGCGCGACGCCACTTCGACCAAATCAATCCTGTCCATCAAGCCGAGCAGCACAGTGGGCGAACTGGTCACCCTGCGCTACACGGCCCGGCCCTACGTCGGATTCGAATTCAACTTCGGCAACGCGCGGTTCACGCAGAACTACACCTTCACTCCGCCGCCAATTCAGAACATCCTTGTCGGAGGCGCTCAGGCTGGGGCACGTGAGCTCACCTTCGGCTACGTGGCCCACCCGCGCTATCGCCCCTTCGGACTTCAGCCCTTCGTCGGCGCAGGCGCAGGCACCATCCGGTTCACGCCAACTACCTACGGCGGACAAGGCCTTCCTCAGCAATACCGGGCAGCCTACTACTACACCCTCGGCGTAGAAGATAACTTCCCCGGCAGCCACTTTGGAGTGCGAGTCGGCTTCAGGCAGCTCGTCTACCTGGCGCCGGATTTCCTACAGAATTACCTCACGATCATCCGTCACACCCAGACCTCCGAACCCAACTTCGGATTCTTTGTGCGCTTCTAAAGCCCGGATTCATGATCGGAATCGAACGCCTGGACGCCTCTTCCCTAAGTCAGAGCGCGGTCCAGGTGTACGTATCCTCCATCCACAAGGATGTGCTGACCCGTTGTGTGCCCGGATTGCAGAGGCGAAAGCAGGAAAACCACTGCTGCGGCAATTTCTCCCTGGGTCGTCATCCGATGTCCTAACGGGATCTTGCCGGTAATCTCCCGCAGCTTGGCCTCAGGATCCCCCAGTGTCTTCAGCCAGCGCTCGTATAACGGGGTCATCACCTCAGCTGGCAGCACCGCATTCACTCGGATCCCGTCGTTCAGCAGTTCCGCCGCCCACTCCCGTGTGAGCCCCAACTGGCCTGCCTTGCTCGCAGCGTAGCCGGACGTGTTGCCCTGCCCGGTCAGCGCCACCTTCGAGCTGATGTTCACGATTGCACCTTTCGTCCTCTTCAAAGAAGGAAGAGCGTAGTGCGCCAGAGCATAGCAATGCACCAGATTGTTCCGCAGGCTTTGCAGGAATTTCTCCACACTGCCCGAGGCCAGCCCTACGCCATCGTTCACACCGGCATTGTTCACCAGCCCGAAGATGTCACCGTGGCTCTTCTCGATCTCGGCGATTGCCGTTCTGCAGCGGTCCGTGTCTTCCAGGTGTGCCTCTACCAGGTCACACTTCGCCCCGTTGCTCTTCATCTCTGCCAGGAAGGCGTCGACGTTCTCAGAGCGACGGCTCAGCACCACGACGCGCGCGCCTTCCGCAAGGCAGGCTCTCGAAATCCCCTGGCCAATACCGGCGCCCCCGCCCGTGACCACGATCAGCTTCTCTTTGAGTCCCAGGTCCATCTGTGTTGATTGCCCTCCCATGAAATGTGCGTCGCGCAGATACGCTCTCCGCAACGGCCCATATTCATGCTCGCACACCGCACAGTCTCGCGCCTCGGAGGACCCTGGCGGCTCCTATCAAATTCCTTGGCATCGGTTCGGCAGGGGCAAAAAAAACCGGATGCACTGGCAGCGCATCCGGCTGGAGAATTATTGATTAGCGCATTATGGATAGATTTCCAAACCCGGTCAGGGCGGAGTCAATCCTGTGGACGAACGGATTCACCGCAGCTGCCGGTGAACCCAGATGCGGCGCCCGGGAATGGAACACATGCCAGGGCGCCGCTTGGAGACTAGAACTGGTACTTGGCGGCCAGCTGCAGCTGACGCATACTGCCCGCACCCACCTGGCCGAAGCCGGAGGAGCTGTAGTTGAGGTTGGGAGTACCCCAGTTGGGATGGTTCAGAGCATTGAACGCTTCGAACCGGATGTCCAAATGGTGGTTCTCGCTGTACGGCATCACGAACGACTTGTGCAGCGAAGCATCCAGGTTGGTAAAGCCCGGTCCATGGACGCTGCCGCGGGTTGCGTTGCCGAACAGGCCTCCGATGTTGGTCGGAGTCGGTCCGGTTGGCGTGTTCAACGTCACCACAACACCTGGCCGGGTGTAAGCCGCTTTGTTGGCGCAGGAGTCCACCGTCATCGTGTTGCAAGGACGGTAAGGGCTGATCCCCGTCACGTCAGGCCGATCGAAGTTGCCGAACAGCCCGCCGAGGCCGGAGTTGTCGCCGCCATATTGTGGAGTCGTAATCTGGCCAGTTTGATGCGTAAAGGCGCCGCCGACCTGCCAGCCGCCAATGAGCATATTTACCAGCTTGTTGTTGAGTGGCACCAGCTTGTCACGTCCGATGGGTAGCTCGTACAGACCGGAGATGACATACCGGTTGCGGACGTCGAATGCCGAAGGGCCATATTCGCACGGAATGCAAAGACCATTCTGCGCATTCAACAGGTCGTTGCCCTGGTTGCGGACGCCGCTGGTGTCGTCCAGCGACTTCGAGTAAGTGTAGGAGGCGATCACGCTGAAGCCCTTGCTGAAGCGGCGATTTACCTTCACCGATCCCGCGTTGTAGTTGCCGGTACCCTCGTCATGCACCATCTGCGCACCGCTCTGCACGTTTTGGAACGGTTCCCGCGATGCGAGCGAGGTGATCTGCGCCTTCGTGCAGGTGGAGCATGCCGTAGGATTGGCAACGATGGTATAGCCCGCTCCCAGTCCCGCCACGCCAAACGGAGTCGGTTGGTTTCCGTTGAAGAAGCCATACAGGTGACGGCTCAGAGCGCCCTGGTATCCAGCTTCGAACGACCAGTTCTTGCCGATCTGCTGTTGGAGGTTCAGAAGGAACTGTTCCGTGTAGCTGCTGTGGTGGGTAACAGCGTTCGAGA
>JAICMT010000270.1 GCA_025929125.1 Acidobacteriaceae bacterium
GGTTCCGCAATCGGCAAAAACGTCGTGCCCGCCTGGTTGGTGTTGGTGAGGAAGCCAACTCCGCCGGAAATCACGGGCGTGTCCTGGGCCACGGCATGGCATGCAAGGGCCAGGCTGGCGACCATCGCACCTGCTTTCAAGCCCGAACCGAAGAGACGCATCGACCTGCGCAAGGAACATTGCATTGCGCCAACATAGGCCCTCAGCGAGCCGATGTTGTTCTTTCGCTGTCTGTCCTTTGTCAGCAGATTGTCTGCCGACACTCTCCGACAATCTGCTGACAACACGAAGATGACGCCATGACACCGGCTGGCCCGCACCGCGCCTATGCTCGGCCTGTGTGTGGCGCAGACCGCTCTGCCATGCACTCCGTTTTCCGAGATGATCGACACAGCCGAAAGCGAAGTTCTCTCGATTCCCGCTCTTCCGTTGCGCCGCCGCGAGCAGGTGCGTGCCGCCGCACTCGCAATCTTTCGCAGGCAAAATCCGGGGAATTGTGACGCGCTTCTGGATTTGCCGGCCCGGGAGTGGAAACACCTGCTGCATTGGCTCGACATCAGCGGGCTGGCGCTGTATCTGCTGGACCGGTTGACAGAGCTCGATCTACTTACAGCCCTCCCCGCGCAAATTCATCAGCGACTGGCGCAGAATCTTCGCGACAACGCCGCTCGCACGTCCGCTCTCATGCAGGAGTGCCTGGCGATCCAACGCGGTTTTGCCGCATTCGACGTCCGCTTCGCCCTGCTCAAAGGGTTCTCGCTATGCCCTCATTCTGTACCGCGGCTGGAGTTGCGATCGCAACTGGATCTGGACTTCCTGGTTCACGCAGCAGACGAAGTGCGCGCCCAGTATGTTCTGGAGGGGCGAGGCTATCGGTTGCATGGAATCAGCGGCCGCAGCCGTGAGTTTAAGACGCCCTATGCCGGCGCGCTGATTCTCGAAAATCTGTATAAGCCCTCCCCACAACTGACGGTCGAGATCCACCTGGAACCGAAGGAGAGCGAGCTGCTCACGCGATCCACGCAGCTCTCTCTGGGAGATGTATCCATCCCCGTGCTCCCGGCGCCTGAACTCTTCGCCGGGCAGGCGCTGCACCTGTTCAAGCATCTTAGCCGGGATCAGATGCGCTGCTCGCACATGCTGGAGCTCTACCGTCACCTGCTGACACGCAATAACGACGCGGCCTTCTGGTCTCATGTGCAGGAGGCCTGCGCCGCAGAGCCAAGAAAGTTGCTTGGCCTGGGCCTGGCGCTCGAATTTGTTTCGCAGCAGATGGATCCGAGCTGCCTGCCGGACTCCCTGCGAAGCTGGACCACCGACCGGCTCCCGCTGCCAGCGCGGCTGTGGGTGCGACGGTATGGAACCAGAGTTGCGACCGCCGGCTTCCCAGGAACAAAGCTGTATCTGCTGCTGCAGGACGCGCTGAGCAGTCCGCAGGGCCCCTTCGATCCGGCGATCCGCTCCCAGCTGATCCCTCGCAGGCTGCCGCCGGCGATCGCCATCCCGCCGATGGATGAAGATGTGCCACAGCAACTGCTCCGCGGGATACGGCAGGCGCACTTTATCTTTTTGCGCCTGCGGTATCACACGCGAGAGGGCATTCGGTATCTGGTCGAGCGGCGTCGCTGGCGGCTGCTCATGCGGAGCGCACCTGCCAGCAACGGCGGGGCGGTATCGCGGGACCTGAAGGCGCTGTGTGCGGGCTCTTCGCAGACTGCAACAAAGCCGTGACATTCACCTTACCGACCCATGACACCAAAGCTTCCTGTGCCGCATACGTTGGAGCGAAAGGAGCTTTTGGGCAAATGCCGCATAGGAATCCACCATCGCTGCTTGCAGTTGCTGCACGCCGGACTGCTGGATGCGTGGTGGTATTGCTGTGTGCAATCGCCGGTGGTGCTCAGTCGATCGATCCTGCCGCGCAGATAAACGTCGGGGGCTCGTCTGCGTCGCAGATCGCTGCGCCGGATGAACCGTCGGGCAGCTCGGGCGCAGGCGGATCGATACGCTCTGGCCTGTCCTCTTCCGGCTCCCTCAGCGACTCGGGCTCTCCGCTCATGCAAGACGGACAGGGGAGCGCACTGGGACTTACCGCTCCTCCTCTGATCCTTCCGGCAGACCGGATTCTGCGGATTCTGGAAAGCCAGCCGAGTCTGACCGTGGAGGTCAAGTCTGCGATAGCCGACCAGATGACCGCGCAAGGCGTACCCACGGACGCAAACAGCTTCACCGACGAGCAGCTTTACTCGCTGATCGCCAAGAATCAGGCGGTACGCGCGCAGGTGACCACCTATCTGCGCGCACGCGGCTATATCAGCACTGAGGATTTCGCAGCGGCCTCGACGGGCGAGCCGGCATCGGCTGCGGGGGACAGCAACTCGTCTGCTGACATCGACCAGGCAGATGGCAAGGAACTCGACTCGCACGCCCTCACCCACGATCAGGATCAGCATTCACCCGCACTGCGCACGCGTTCCGGTCGCGCCAGAACTACCACAGATCAGCCCGCCGTGCTGCATGCAGCGACGCCGTACAACCTCGAATCACTGCGAGACCTGTACTCCCAACTGCCCGAGGACAGCACGCCGTTGCGGCGGTTCGGTTCCGACTTCTTTGCTCGCGCGTCCTCCTCGATGGGCCGCGGGGCATCCGACGCGCCGCTCGATATTCCGCTTGGTCCCGATTACGTCGTGCGCCCAGGAGACGCGCTCACCATCAACATCTGGGGCGGAGCCTCGCAGACCCTCAACCGCGTGGTGAACCGTGACGGCGCGCTCTTGCTTTCGGATGCGGGATCGCTGCAGGTGGCCGGCCTGACCCTCGGGCGTGTGGAAGCGCTGGTGCAGTCCGTCCTGCTGCATCAATTCCGGGATGCGCAGTCTTCGGTGACTGTGTCCCGATTACACACCGTACGGGTGTACATCGCAGGCGATGTGATGCGGCCCGGCGGATACGAGCTGAGCCCGCTGGCGACGCCGCTTTCCGCTCTTTATGTCGCGGGCGGTCCTAGCGAATCGGGGTCGCTCCGCATTGTGCGCCATATGCGTGGCACTCAGCTGGTAGAGGAGGTCGATCTCTACGACTTCCTGCTGCATGGAGTGCGCGCAGCTGCGGCAAGTTTTGAAAGCGGCGACACATTGATGGTTCCTCCTGCCGGACCGCAGGTAGCGATCGGCGGATCGGTGCGGAGGCCGGCAATCTACGAACTCGCTGCCGGGGAGCACACCCTTCACGGGGTCATCGAAGATGCGGGCGGTCTTTTGCCCGCCGCTGCCGCGGATCAAATTCGCGTGGAGCGGATTGACCCGGCGGCCGGGAGACTTACGCTCACGCTTCCGCACACCTCTTCGCCCTCAGGGGATCACGCCGCGCGTGAGGCATTCGCCGTGCAGGACGGGGATCATATTTTCGTGGGATCTCTGCTGCCCTACAGCAAGCAGGTTATCTACCTTGCAGGTCATGTCGCTCGCCCGGGTCGAGTGGCGTATCGCGGCGGCATGCGTTTGAGCGATGTGCTTCGCAGCCAGCTGGATCTTCTGCCTGAGCCAGATTCTCGCGGCGAAATCGTTCGCATCGTGCCTCCCGACCTCCACGCCGAAACGCTGCCCTTTGACCTGCATCAGGTGCTGAAC
>JAICMT010000176.1 GCA_025929125.1 Acidobacteriaceae bacterium
AAGTTCTACGAGGCGCCGCTGCATATGAAGGCGCTGGGCGGATGCTTTGTGATCGACGACTTCGGGCGGCAGCTGGTAACGCCGACCACTCTGCTGAACCGCTGGATTGTGCCGCTGGAGAGCCGGGTCGACTTCCTGAAGCTGCACACGGGTAAGAGTTTCAGCATTCCGTTCGACGAACTGGTGATCTTCTCCACCAACCTGGAACCGGAAGATCTGATGGATCCGGCGTTCCTGCGGCGCCTGCCGTACAAGATTGAGATCGGGTCGCCGTCGATCGAGATCTACCGGAGGATCTTCGACAAGGAATGTAAGACGCACAACATGGAGATGACGGACGAGATGTTTGCCGAGGTCATCTTCAAGATTCGCGAGGAGAAGGAGCTGGAACTGGCGGCCTACCAGCCACGGTTTCTGCTGGAGCAGGTAGCTGCCTCGTGCCGGTTTATGGAGGAGCCGGTGCGGCTGGACCGGCGCTTTCTGGACTATGCAATCAACAATCTACGGGTGAAGCCAAGCGAAAGCGGCGTGGATGCCTCCGGTATCCGGAAGAAGACTGCTGCCCTGGTTTAAGCAGGGCGGCTGATTCGAGCAGTGTTGCGGCCTACTGGCTTACCACGGGCCGGAAGAGGCGCATCGTAATCAGCATGAAGATGCTGCTGATACTGGCGTTGGGAACGATTGCGCTGACGGGATGCGCGCCCAGCAATACACAGACACTCCAGGAGCGCACCGCCGATGCTACGGCTGCGGCGAAGCGCGATGCAGGCGCGATTGCGCGCGGAGTGACCGAAGGGCTGAAGCGCAAGGGGCCGCTGAATATCAACACTGCGTCCGATGCAGACCTGGAAAAGCTGCCGGGGGTGACACCGGCGGTCGCTTCGGCGATTGTTGCCCGACGGCCGTATACAACGACCAAAGAGCTGGTGAAGAAACGGGCAGTCACCACGGCGGAGTATAACCGCATCAAGGGTCAGATTGTGGCGGAGTAAAGACGGCCAGGGCAATATCCGACATGACGATCTTCGTTATAACGCGTATAGTGGATATCAATGGCATCATCGCGCCAACTTGAGAACCATACTTCGAGGACCGCCTGCCCGGAGGAGGTCACGTACCTGGAGCTTTGCCGGACGGCGGATATTTTGTCTAGGGGAGTCTCCGAGGTACTGAAGGCGGAGGAGCTTTCGCCGAACCAGTACAACGTGCTGCGGATTCTGCGGGGAGCCCCGGAAGGGCTGCCCTGCGGCGAGATTGGGACCCGGATGATCACTCGCGACCCTGATATTACGCGGCTGCTGGACCGCCTGGAGAAGCGAGGACTGATCGTGCGCAGCCGGGAGGCACAGGACCGGCGCAGGGTGATGGCGAGGATCGAGCGGGCAGGGTTGCATCTACTAGCCCGGCTGGATGAACCGGTGCGAGAGGCGCATCGGAGGCAGCTGGGGCATCTGGGAAGGGATCGGCTGCGCAACTTGAACGAACTGCTGGAGATGGTACGGGAGGGCGGTAGCTGAGTTTCTTTGGCGACAATATGCGTTGAAACGAATATTGTCGTCACGCATCTAAATGAATGAATCAAGAATTTCGTGAGGAGGTTACAGCATGAGCACAGCAGCTAGTGTTCCACAGGGGAAGGTCGGCACCTGGAAGATTGATCCAGTGCACTCCGCGGTCGAGTTCAAGGTAAAACACATGATGATCTCCAACGTGAAGGGAAACTTCACAAAGTTTTCCGGCACGCTGACCTATGACGAGTCACGGCCGGAGAACTCAAGCGCGCAGGCCGTCATTGAGGTTGGGTCCATCGACACGCGCGATGCGCAGCGCGACGCTCACCTGAAGAGCGCGGAGTTTCTGGATGCGGAGAAGTTCCCAACCATTACCTTCCAGTCGACCAGCGTCAAGGCGACCGGCGCGGGGCGCGGAGTGGTGGAGGGCAACCTGACAGTCCACGGCGTGACCCGCAAGGTGGTGCTGAACGTGGAAGGCCCGACGGAGCCTGGGAAGGATCCATGGGGCAACACGCGCGTTGGGGCGACGGCAACCACAAAGATCAGCCGCAAGGACTTTGGCCTGACCTGGAACGCCGCGTTGGAGACGGGCGGCGTGCTGGTGGGTGACGAGGTGACCATCACCCTGGACATGCAGTTTGTGCAAGGGGCCTAAACGACTTGCGCAAGGGATTGGAGAACAGTGCCGCCGGATGCGGGGTAGCCGCACGGTGGCGGAGAGGAAGCAGCTATGTCGCTTCGGGCAGTAAAGGAAGTGATTCAGACCAAGTCCACGATGGAGGGCGCGGGGGTAAAGCTGGAGCGCGCGTTCGGCTTTGGCAAGACCAAGGAGTTCGATCCATTTCTGCTGCTGGATGATTTTCGTAATGAAAATCCAGCGGACTACATCAAGGGATTCCCGTGGCACCCCCATCGCGGGATCGAGACCATTACGTATGTATTGGCAGGCACTGTGGAGCACGGAGACAGCCTGGGAAATCGTGGGAAGATGGGCGCGGGCGACGTGCAGTGGATGACCGCCGGCAGCGGGATTCTGCACCAGGAGATGCCGAAGGGCGACAGGCAGGGGCGGATGCATGGATTCCAGCTCTGGGCGAACCTGCCATCGTCGTTGAAGATGACGAATCCGCGCTATCAGGACATTCCGGCGGTAGCGATTCCGGAGATCACGGACGACGATGGGACGCACGTGCGGGTGATCTGCGGTGAGTTCTGGGGCAAGCGCGGACCGGTGGAAGGAGTTGCGGCAGACCCGAACTACATCGACGTTTCGGTACCGCCGGGTAAACGCAAACGGCTGAAGGTGGAGACCACGCGGAATGCGTTCGCGTATGTATTCGCAGGGTCAGGCACGTTCCGGGACGCATCCTCGCCACAGGCGGTGCTGACAGAGTCGGGTGTGGACCCGAATGCGACTCCGGTCTACGACGTGAACAATCACTCGCTGGTACTGTTCGATCGCGGCGACGAGATTACGGTGCAGGCAGGACCGGAGGGGATTCGCTTCCTGCTGGTCTCAGGCAAGCCGATTGAGGAACCGGTGGCGTGGTACGGCCCGATTGTGATGAACACTCAGGCCGAGCTTCGCCAGGCAGTGAACGAACTGCAGGACGGAAGCTTTATCAAGCATGGGTGAAAAGCAAAGCTGCGAAGCGCCGGGCAAGTCCCGGCGCTTCGGTATTTAAGCGAGGCGGGTCGGGTCGTCGTCGGGATCTGGAGTCTCCTGTACTGGACGCTCGGCTTCCGGCACATGCCTCAGGTTTACGCGAATGCGGTACCAGATGGCGGAGGCTCCCCGCATGCGGTCCACGAGGATATCGTCCGGTGCGAGGTGAGCAGCAGCCTGGGGCTGGCGCTGCTTCCACCGGTCCAGGCCGGCCTCTGCTGCGGCCCGATCGGGCGAGTTTGCGATGGTGAGGAGCGGAAATTTGGGTGTGCGCTTTCGTGGCGTCTTGGCGGGAGTCGCGCTACCGGCAGCCTTTTCCGACGCCGACGATTTGCGAAAGCGTTTTGCGCCAAAACCTTCTTCGAGCTGCTCGGCAAATGGCTTCGGCGCCGCGGAGATACTCGCCTTCTTTGCTTTGGATGGCTGAACGCGCTTTCCTTCGCCGACCTGCTTGGCAAAGTGGGGCGGCCATGGCGCATCGCCGATGCCTTGAGCCTCGTCGCGCTCCGCAAGGGCGAGCAGCGCATCGAGCGAGCCAGAGTGCTGGTCCATCGCAGAATGGGGATCGCCGATGGACTCGTATCGAGCGCGCATGGTGAGCACGGTGAAGTCGGCCGGATCGCAGGTGGTCACCTCGTCCCAAGTGATGGGCGCGGACACGCGTGCGTCAGGGAAAGGGCGCACGGAATAGGCGGAGGCGGTGGTGCGGTCCTTCGCGTTCTGGTTGTAATCGAGAAAGACGCCGTGACGCTCCTCCTTCCACCATTTGGAGCTGGCCAACGCGGGCAACCGGCGTTCTACCTCCCGGGCCAGAGCAAGGGCAGCGCGGCGGACCTGTGCAAACTCCCACAACGGGTGAATCCGCACGTTGACATGCATGCCGCGGGAGCCGCTGGTCTTCACCCAACCAATGAGGTTCGCTTCCTCCAACACAGCGCGTACTTCAAGTGCGACGGTGCGGACGTCGGACCAAGGCACGCCGGGCCCGGGATCGAGATCGACGCGCAGTTCGTCGGGGTGACTGAGATCGGAGCTGCGAACGGCATGCGGGTGCAGCTCAATACAGCCGAGGTTGACGATCCAGGCCAGGCCGGCAGCATTGTCCACCACGATTTCCTCCGCGGTGCGGCCAGAAGGAAACGACAAGGTGACGGTGCGAAGGAAGTCAGGGTGATCTGCCGGGGCACGCTTCTGATAAAACGGCTCGGCTTCGGCGCCGTTCACAAACCGCTTGAGGACGATGGGACGATCGCAGATTCCATTGAGGGCGCCGGGAGCAACGGCAAGGTAGTAATGCACCAGATCGACCTTGGTGAGCTTTACATCCCGCGTGAAGTACGGCTTGTGCGGATGAGTGACAGCGACGTCGTGACCGTCGACGGACAGCACCACGGGTTGGTCGTTGTCTTTCATCTGGATCTCTGGGTTGGATGCGCCGGGATGTGGACCGAGTCGAAGATTTTTCAGCGCGTATCTCTATGTGTGGGTGGGATGTAATCGGAAGACCAGCGCAGGGTCGATCACGGAGCGAATAGATTTCGGATGTCGAAGCACTCCTAGAAAACTGTCGCGAGGATC
>JAICMT010000513.1 GCA_025929125.1 Acidobacteriaceae bacterium
AGTTTCTCCGGCTTGCCTCGGAGGCCGAGACCCTTCTCAACCTTCGCGTAGCTGCGTCATGCCGTTCCGCATCCTGAGCGTCGCCTTTCCCTTCGCGGCCGCCTCGCCGGATGCCGTCGGCGGCGCCGAGCAGGTGCTTGCTGCACTGGACCGGGTGTTGGTCGCAGAAGGACACCGCTCTCTGGTAGTTGCGGCCGAAGGATCCGATGTCGCCGGGCAACTGTGGAGCTTCCCGGCGCCGCACGGTTCCGTCCTCAGCGAAGACGATCAACGCTTCACCCGCGCACAACTGCAGGGGACGCTGGATCGCGCCCTGGCCTCTGAGCCGGTCGACCTGCTGCACATGCACGGCCTGGATTTCGCCGAGTACAGACTGCCCAGAAATATCCCCGTGCTGATCACATTGCACCTGCCGATCGCCTGGTATCCGCAGAAGGCATGGAGTGTCAACGCTCAGTTCTGCTGCGTTTCGCAGGCGCAGCTTGCAACGGCTCCGGAACCGCTGCGCAACGTAGCTGTGGTCGAAAACGGCGTTGCGCTCCTGCCGTTCGATCTCAGCATCCCTCGCGAGCAGTTCGCGATCGTCCTGGGCCGCATCTGCCCGGAGAAGAACCAGCACGAGGCTCTGGAGGCGGGCACTCGCGCAGGCATTCCGGTGTACCTGGCGGGCAAAGTCTTCCCCTATCGCGAACACCGCGCGTACTTCGAGCAGCGGATTCGGCCGTTGCTCGACGAGCCGAATCCAGGGCACCGCTTCCTTGGGCCACTGAGTTTGGAGCGCAAGCAGGATCTGCTCACACGTGCGCGCTGCCTGCTGCATCCCACGCTTGCGCGTGAAACAAGCTCACTGGTCGCCATGGAGGCGCTTGCTGCCGGTACTCCCGTCATCGCCTATGCTTCGGGGGCGTTGCCGGAGATCGTCGAGCATGGCCGCACCGGCTTTCTGGTGAGCTCGGTTGCGGAGATGGCGGAGGGGGTTGGCATCCTCGATCGGATCTCGCCGGGCGAGTGCCGCGCCGCTGCCGAGCAGCGATTCAGCCAGCGGCGCATGATCCGCGGATACTTCGAGCTGTACCAGCAGCTGATCCATCCCCTCCGCGAGCGCACCTATGCCTGACATCGAGTTCAGCGTGCTGCGCAACACCCAGCAGCTTCAGGAGTTTGTCCCCGCCTGGATGACGCTGTGGAAGGCGGATGTCCAAGCGACCCCCTTCCAGCACCCAGCCTGGCTGCTTCCGTGGTGGCAGCAGTTCGGCCAGCCAGATCTCCGTGCCATTGTGCTCCGGCGGCAGGGGAGGCCCATCGGCTTGCTGCCGCTCTATCTCTATTCCGGCGTGGAGCCGGGCGCCCCCCGGAAGCTCCTCGCGCTAGGGGCAGGTACGACCGACTACCTGGACGGCATCTTCGCTCCAGGCTGTACGGTGCCGCACGTCCGGCAGGCGTTCGAGCTGCTCGCCGCCGAAGATACCTGGAACACCCTGGATATTCTGCAGCTACGCCCCGGCTCGCTTCTGGCGCGAGCTCTTGCCGAGACTCCGGGTGTCCGGGCCATCGAATCGCTTTCCTGCTCGCGTGGCCCGGCGCGGTCTATCTCTGAGCTGCCGGTCAAGATACGACGCAACGCAATGTATTA
>JAICMT010000194.1 GCA_025929125.1 Acidobacteriaceae bacterium
CCCACCTCCTACTCGGCGAACCTCGCCGGCGACGGACTGCGGCAGGACTGGGGCCCCTCGGCCTTCGACCGGCGTCACATCTTCACCATCGCCTATGTCTACTCGCCCAAGGGCTTCCGATCGGATAACATGGCGGCGAATGCGGTTCTCGGCCTGCTCACCCGCAACTTCACCATCTCGGGTCAGACGGAGCTCTACTCCGGCCTCTACACCTCGTTCAACGTCAGCGGCCGCGACATCAACGGAGACTCCAGCAGCACCAACGATCGCCCCATCCTCTCCAACGCCAGCGCACCCATCACCATGGTCGGCGTGGATGGAAGCTACATCGGCGGAGTCTCCGGCACCTACTATGACTACGCTGCCTACAACGCCTCGCCGTCCACGGCTCGCGTCCGTACCGTCGTAAGCCCCGGCGCCGTTCACTTCCTGGTGCCTAAGGCCAGTGTCGGAGCTCTGCTCGTAAGCCAGGAGGTCGGCCGAAACTCCTACCTCAACCCTGGCCAGCAGTACTGGAACCTCGCCCTGGAAAAAGCCTTCCCCACGCACTTCCGCCACATGGAACGTGGGCAGTTCCTCTTCCGAGTGGAGGCCCAGCAGATCGGGAACCACAACAACATCACCTACTACACCAACAACGTCACCCAGGTGGGCACCACCGCGTTCCAGGATCCCTCCAACGCGCGCGAGCCAAACAACCAGCATCTGCGACTCTGGGCCAAGTATCAGTTCTGATCCACTCGCTTTCGCCTGCAATACATTGGGGCCAGTCCTGTCATGGACTGGCCCCATTTCTTTTCGCGCTCACACCGAACAAGCCGCCGCCCTACTCGCGGGCCGCCGCCTCCAGCTGCGCGATGTTCAGCTTCACCATTCCCATCATCGCCTGCATCGCTCTGGGATGGCTCACCAGCTCCCCAATGTTCGCCGGTATCACCTGCCAGGACAGCCCAAATTTGTCCGTCAGCCAGCCGCACGCCACCTCGTGGCCGCCCTCGCCCAGCTTGGCCCAGTAGTTGTCGATCTCCTCCTGCGTCGTGCAGCTCACCACGAAGGAGAATGCCGGCGACAGCTTCTGTGCCGGGCCGCCATTCATCGCCGTCACCCGCTGCCCATCCAACTCAAACGAAACCACCACCGGCTTGCCCTTAGGCGGCAGATTCGGGTTATCGAGATCGCTCTTCATCTCGCCCAACATGCGCGAATTAGGAAAGATGCCGACGTAAAACTCTGCAGCCTCGGCTGCGTTCTGGTCGAACCACAGAAAGGGCGAGATTTTCGGCCCGCTGAATATTCCACTCATCTGAACAATCTCCTGCGTTCATTTTTCAGCTTGTGCTCGCAGCTTACCGGAACAGGTCCGGTCCAGGCTGCCAGGTCCCACCCGCAGTCCCATACGGACTCGCAAGCACCACGGTATAGCCGTCCGGATCACGCATCCAGCACTCCCAGTGGTTCGGGCCGCCGACGCCATCCGGAGGGTTGCGGTGCCGCGGCAGCACCACCTCCACCTTCATCTCTTCCGCGCGCCGCATCGCCTCGTCGAAGTCCTCAACCTCAAACCACAGCAGCACGCCGTTGCCATACGGCTTGTCGGCGCGATCGCCGATAGGACCATGATGATGCTCCACATCGAAGCTGTGCAGCTGCAGCATCAACGATCCATCCTTCACCAGCTGCTCGTAGTGGCTGCCCCCGTGAGCCCCGCGGCAGTTCAGCAGCCGCTGATACCACCGGCTGCTCGCTTCCACATCCGTGACACAGATTAAAGGTTGAGCGCGCATCGCAGAACTCTAGCAGAACCCGGGCTGTGCGCGGGAACACCCAAGTCATTTGGGCGTCAGTTCTCCGAGGGCCGCTCCACTCTGTCGATCACCAGCACATCCACCGGCCCCTTCACCGGCTGCAGCTTCAGCCCCAGCTGCTCCTGGATCGCGGTAAAGATGCCGGGAGCCGCGTTCGGGTCCGTATTTCGGGACTCCTCCGGCGTATAGCGCAAGGTAATGTCATACTGCCCCTTCAGGCCGGTCCGATCGATCAGGGGACGGTCCAGTCCAGCAAACTGCATGTCCAGAACGAAATCGCTCATCGTGGCGCTCCCCATCGTGAGGACAAGCGTCGCTCCTTCATATCTGCCGCGCTGCGTGGACTGGCGCTGCGGGTGCGCGGTAGGCGTAAGCTTCGGACCTCCTTTGGCCACCTGGATCGCGTACACATTCAGTGGACGCTGCTCCCTGTGAAACTTCAGCCCGAAGCGGTCTGCCAGCAACTTCTGGATCATCTCCTGCTGCTGTACCCGGTTGGGCTCCCCTGGAGTATCCGTAACGCCCTCGACATCGAAGGCGGTCTTACTAGCCCATTCAGGTGCATCCACCACCTGGTGAGGATCGATTGAAAACGCATACATCATCAGGCTGGTCAAAGTCTGGTTATCGATCTTCACCCGGCTCCCAATGAAGTTCCAGCCCTGCCGCCGCGGATAATTCGGATCATGCAGCTTGATCGTCGCCACAGCAAACGATGGGTGCGCATCAGCGGCCATGGGGTGCGATGGGAACGCCCGTTGCGCCTTGCCCCAGAGCTGTGGTGGCAATAAGAACGGCCGCGGCGGTGGCGGGCAACAGGCAGAACCGGCGCAGGTGCATGACTTCCCTCCGAAGCAGGCGCTGATTCAGGATACGCAGCGGCGGCTCCCGAGTTTTGCCTTCTGTGCCCGGCTGATGGTTCACCATCTCCTTGTCGCGCTCTTCAGCGTGGTGTGAAGACGACTACCTCAACATTTCTCTGTGCTGGGGAGATCTCAATGCCGGCCTGATTGCGTAAGCGCTCAACCACAGAAAGCGAATTCGGTGGCCCTGTATCAACGCGGATCGCGCCGGGTTCCTTCCACTGCGTCTCATCGATTACGGGCCGGTCGAGCTGACTCTCCAGCATCTGGACGAACTCCGGGATGGAACCCGTGAAACTTATCCGCCGAACGTCACTGAGGTTCTGTGGCTTCATTGCCAAGGCGCCACTGGCATCCCCTGCAATGTCAATTCCGCCAGCAGAGAAACCACCCAGCGGGGTTTCCTGCCCGGCGGCCGGTTGGATCAATGGGGGCCTGTGTCCCTGAACAGCCGTAAGGACGTACACATCTTGCGCGCGTACTTCCTGTCTGCTAACAACATGAAAGTAGTCTTCGATTCCTTGTTGCATCAGCGCCTTGATCTTCTCTCTCTCTGCGGCTTGAGGCAGGAGCAAAGAAAAATCATAGTGTCGATCAGTCTCGAGCGCTGGCGGCAGAACGACCCGAATCGCACTCACGTCATATGCATCACTGATTGCTTCCCTCAGCGTGTAGTAACGCAGCACCCTGTAATCCTCCGCGCTGAAATTGCCTTTGCTCTCGGGATTCTGGGAGGACACAATATGCACTGTCTCCGATGGCGGAAACTTTGGCTTATAGTCGTTCGCACGCGGCATAGGAAACGGCTCCGCGTTAAGCATCACCCGCTGGCTCGCGAGAAATGCCTGCATCGTCGCCTGCGTCGGTCTCGTCGTGGTAATCCGCCCTTCTAATGCCGCGGTCACTTCTGACGCTTGCGGCGGAATACCACCGAAACCGAAACCAAGGATCTTGCCATCTGTACCAATGAAAATGGTCGATGGCTGCTCCAGACCGTATGCATTCCCAGTCTTCCCATCCGGATCGTGAAACACCCAACCTTTGATGGGGTGTTCGCTCCAAAACGGTAGCAGGGTTGATTCTTTCTCGCCATTGATCCATAGAAACTGAACAGGCTTATCGGAAAATCCATCCACGAGCTTGTTCCACAACTGGACAATCTGCGGATTTCCCGATGCGTTCGGGGAGAAGACCAGGATAGATACTTTTCCTGTCAGATCTCCGGGGTTCCATACGGCACCGCCAGGGGCACTCAGCATTTTGGTGAAGCTGACATCGGGTGCCGGATCTCCAGCCTTCACATGCGTTGATACGGGACCGTAGAAGCCAATCTGTCCAGACATATCCGCAACCGGAGCGATCCCGGGGACAAGTAGAAGGAGCGGACAATACGCGAGTACTCTACGCAGCATAAAAGCCCTCGAGTTTGAGCGGCGCCAGTCTACAGGACTTACCCTTTCTAAGTCCTAGTTTCGGCGTGGAAAGAGCCGCAGATATACCCGATATATCAACGGCCATGCGCGCGGCGCGACCGGCGACGCCTGCGTCGTGCGCGAGCGCGGCCCTGGCGGTGGTGCCGATCGCGAGCAACAGCAGCAGTAGGCGCGGGTAAAGAGCCGGCCTCCGGAGCAGACGCTGGTTCAGGAGGCGCGCCCAGAGTCGGCGGAGTACCCGCCGTCTCGCCCGGCTGGTTGCTCACAATTTCTTTGCCGCCCGATCGCGCGATCACATATACCGGCGTCAACGTGGCAGGTAGCGGAGCCGGCTGATTCCCCAGGTCCTGCCACACCCATATGCGCTGCGCTCCACGCCACTTCGCCTCCAGCGATGCCGCCGTCTCGAAGATCTTCGGCGCATCCGGAAAGAAGCTGCCGTACCACAGGTTCGCGCTGCGGC
>JAICMT010000157.1 GCA_025929125.1 Acidobacteriaceae bacterium
CCGTGCATGCGCCGCACTCGCCCTCGCCGCAGCCATATTTTGTGCCGGTCAGGTTCAGGCGATTGCGCAGCACGGAAAGTAGAGTTTCGTCGTCGGGGGCATCGACCCGTACCGCCCGGCCATTGATGGAAAGTGTTCGCGTGGCCATCGTGTGCTCCAGCTGTTGCGGAAACAGCATATGCCTTGGACGTAATCTTCGTCAGCAAGGAGAGGCAAAGCTGATGCGCGGCAGAGAAAACGCCCCCCGGAAGGTATTTCGTCTTAGCGGCGGTACTGCTCGTTCGTCTTAGCGGCGGTACTGCTCGTCTGAGACATGTTCGAACCAGTCCACGGTTCGGCCATCCAGCTTTTCGTGGATCGCGATGTGCGTCATGGCGGTGGAGGGGCTCGCTCCATGCCAGTGCCTCTCACCAGGCGCGATGGACACGACATCGCCCGGCCGGATCTCTTCCACCGGGCCACCATCTCGCTGCGCCCAGCCACACCCGGCCGTCACGATCAGGGTCTGGCCAAGGGGATGGGAGTGCCACGCGGTTCGCGCACCAGGCTCAAACGTTACACTCGCACCTTGAACCCGGGCCGGCTCCGCGGACTGCAGGAGCGGATCGATACGCACACTTCCTGTAAACCATTCCGCCGGACCTCGACCTGACGGCTGCGATCCAGCTCTTTTGATCTCCATCGGTTGCTCCTCTGACAAAGACTAGCCCCTTCCTGGAGCCCCGTCATCATCGTCGGATACAAGAAACAGCCGCCTACTGCAGTGTGATGCAGTCCGCGGCTGCCCGAGAGAATTTTGGCGGCAGGTCCTTTCGCCCCAGAGTGGCGGCTTAGTCGACGGCGAAGTACCCCTCGTCCCCGATTGCATACTCGGGGCTTTGGATACTCGAAGCGATAGCACGGCCGCCCGCCCCAACCCAGGTTCGAGTCCAGCTGCGCGCCACGATTCGCATCATGATGAGAATGACAACTGCGAGTGCGGCGTAACAGATCCAGCCTGCCTGATAGCTCCCTGTGTGCTGTTTGGACAGCCCAAGGACATTGGGCAGGATGCCGCCGCCAAGCGCTCCGATCTCCCCAATCATGCCCCCGGCGACCGCGGTCGTGAGCGGCCACCGCAATGGCACGAGCTGGAATGTGGCGCCGTTTCCTGCACCCAGAGCGGCGAAACACAACATGAACAGCAGCGTCGTCGTGACGAGCGACGGGGTTGCCATAAGACCAAAGAGCGCTGCAATGGCAATCAGGAAGACTACGGAAAGAGTGGTGATTCCGCCGATACGGTCGGCGAACCATCCTCCGAGCACTCGGGTGAGACTGCCGGTCAACGTGGCTAGGACCGTCAGACTCCCGGCCTCCACCTTCGAGACGTGGAACTGGCTGAAGTAAAAGGAGGGAAGGAACGTCGCCAACCCGAGGAATCCTCCGAAGGTGATCACATAGATCAGGTTGAAATACCAGCCGTCTGCTTCGAACAGGCAGCTCAGATGCTCACGCAGACTCTGGTGCTCAATATCTGGCGGCTCCTTCGCGAACAGCACCATGACCCCGAGCGGCAGCAGCATCATGAGCGCGGCGAAGCCATATACATGTTGCCAGCCCACGTGCATGGCGAGACGAGGAGCCAACAGCGCGGCCAGCGCAGTGCCACTGTTTCCGGCACCGGCGATGCCCATCGCCAGCCCCTTATACTTCTTCGGGAACCAGCCCGAACCGAGAGAGAGCGCAACGCCAAAGCTGGCGCCCGCGATTCCCAGTAGAACCCCCATGGCCAGGACGTCGTGGTATGTGTGTACGAAAAAATAACCATAGAGAAGCGCCACCACGATTGCGGACATCTCAAAAGTCGCCGCGTTTTTGCGCCCGATGTATTGTGCCAGCACCCCGAGCGGGAACCGCATGCACGCTCCCGCCAGAGTCGGCACCGAGACCATAAAGCCAATCTGAGCCGGTGATAGATGAAAAGCCTGGCTGATGAATGGACCCATGGAGCCGTTCAGCACCCAGATGGCAAAGCTGAAATCGAAGTAGAGGAAGGCTGCCCACAATGTAGGTGGATGACCGGACTTCATAAAATCTTTGTAATTGGACACGATGTTCCTCCGGAGATGGATTGGTGTTCACGGTGTGTCGGGCCACGTGGAAACGTCCTGGTTATCCTCAGTGGCTGGCAGACACCGGCAGCATGGCCGGAGAAGAACTCACTGGACGCCGGACTTCTCAATTCGTACGGCGCATTGTTTAAAATTCGGTTCCCGCGAGATTGGATCGAATGCGCCAAGCGTGACGAGATTCGAGTTCGATTCCGCGAAATGGAATGGCATAAACACCTGACCTGGCGCGACGATGGACGTGATGCGAAGCTCGAGCCCTGGCACACGGCTGCGCCGCGAGACCACCGTCACGCGGTCATGAGAACGGAGTTTCAGTCGGGTCGCATCGCTGGGATTCATCTCCAGCCACGCATGCGGCACCATCTTGTTCAAAAGATCGACATGGGCGGTTTTGGTTCGCGTATGCCAGTGCTCCACGGTTCGCCCCGTATTCAGGATCAGGTCGTATTCCTGGTTGGGTTGCTCCAGGAAGGGCTCACAGGGAACGCAGTGCAGCTTCGCTCGGCCATCCGGGGTGGGGAATACGCCATCGGTATACAGACGAACTCCGCCCCATTGCAATCCGTTTGCTCTGTCAATCTCCTCCCATGAGAACTCGCTGTAGTCGCACATTCGTCCAGCCGAAACCTTTCGCCATTCGTCAAACGCATCGCGAGTCGTTTCCCATTGCGGAAACAGCTGCTCTCGCATGCCAAGGCATTCTGCAATCTCCAGGAAGATGTCGAAATCCGTGCGCGCCTGCTCCGGAGGATGGACCACCCGGTTCACCTTGCTGATGCGCCGTTCGGAGTTGGTATAAGTTCCTTCCTTCTCGCCCCAGATCGCTGCCGGCAATACCAGGTGTGCGAATTCACTGGTGGGCGTCGGATGAAATCCGTCCTGGACTACCAGGAACTCAACATTGCGCAGCGCATGTTCAAGCAGCTTGTAGTTGGGAAACGAGACCGCGGGATTGGTGGCGATGAACCAGAGAGCTCGAATTCGTCCGGCGACCGCGCCTTCAATGATGTCCGGGTAGGCAAGCCCACGTGTCTTAGGAATACTGGCGACGTCCACCTTCCAGAGACTCGCAAGTTCCTCCCGGTGATCCGCATTCTCGAACTGCCGATAGCCTGGAAGCGAAGAGGTGAAGCCCGCCTCACGTGTCCCCATTGCATTGCACTGACCGGTGATAGAGAACGGCGCCGCTCCTGCGCGTCCGATGTTTCCGGTGATCAGCGCCAGATTGTTGATCGCTGCCACCGTGACGGCTCCCTGAGTCGAATGGTTCACTCCCATGGTCCAGCCGATGAAGGCGGCTTTCGCGCGGCCAAAGAGGCTCGCAACGTGCTCGATCTGTGCCGTGCTCAGTCCCGTCACCTCAGACACGTGCTCCGGTGTAAAGGCGCTGACATAGGCTGCCAACTCCTCATAGCCAGTGGTGTGATGCTCGATGTAATCGCGGTCGATCAGCCCGTCACGAATGAGAATGTGAGCGATCCCATTCACCAGAGCGATGTCGCTCCGAGGCTTCAGAGCCAGATGGATATCGGCCATCATGGCGGTCTTGCTCACACGCGGGTCAACCACAATCAACGTGCGGTGCTTATTCCGGTCAAGACGATTGCAGAGGATCGGGTGATTGTCTGCGATGTTCGCTCCGATCAAAAAGATGACGTCCGCAGTCTCCAGGTCGCTATAGCTTCCCGGCGGGCCGTCGCTGCCAAAGGATAATTTATAGCCGGAGACTGCGCTTGCCATGCACAGAGTGGTATTGCCGTCGTAGTTCGGCGTCCGAAAGCCAAGCTGCACCAGTTTGCCGAGCGTGTAGAACTCTTCCGTGACAAGTTGACCGGTTCCAATCACTCCGAGTGAGCCGGATCCGTGACGCGCCTGGATCGCAGTGATCCGCTCGACCATGGTGTCGAGCGCTTCCCGCCAGGAGACCGGCTCCAGCCTGCCGTTCTTGCGTAATAGTGGATGCGTGGCACGCCCAGGTGCATCCAGAATATGGTGCTCACTCAATCCCTTCGGGCAGAGCTTGCCGCGATTCACCGGGTGCTCGGGATTGCCGCGCGCCGCAACTGCCCTGCCACCTTTGACGCCGACCAACATCCCGCAGCCCACGGAACAATAGCCGCAGGTTGTCTTCACCCATCGGTCCGCGATGCGCGACTCCGAAATGTAGCCGTATTGTGGATCCTCGCCAAAGGCGTACTGGTCCTTCGCAGTATCCAGCCCGAGCCGACGCCGCAGTGTCTTGGCTCGGCTCATGCGTGCCTTCCTTGGAGGAATGTCAGCCCCATCTTCAACGGCACCACCGAAACAAAGAACAGGTACCGACCAGCCAGCAAGCCAGCCCAGCAGAGCAGCACGCCGACAATAGGATGTCCGGTGATCGAAGCCGCTGAGGCTGCCACGACACATCCGAAGGATGCGTACAGATACGGGAGTAGGGCATCACTGGTGAGCAGGTTGTAACTCGAGCGCAGCTCAAACATTGTCGACGTGCGGAGCCGGTAGAGGCGCACCGCCTGGTTCAGAATCCAGGCGGAAGCGAGAGCCAAAGTGGAGGCCGTCGAACTCGTGTGCGCCAGCCCCGAAGCGACGGACCCCAGAAGCCCGGCGCTGATGAGGAAATCCAGCGGCGTATGGAGCAAGTTCCAGGAAGGCCGCGCCGGTAACAGGTAAATGAAAGAACTCGCCAGCGTGGCCAGGATCCCCAATGCTACAGTGAACAGCGCAACTGGACCGTGGAGCCTGCCGGTCGCATGCGGCCTCAAAGCTGTCACAGTCATGACCGTCAGAGCTCCGAAGAAAACAGTGAAGAGCAGTACCTCCCGGCTGACCCACGATCGTCGCCACATGCGCAGCGCGCGCCATGCGAATGCCGGCCGCCCCAGATGCATCGTTGAGATCCCGAGTGCAACTGAGGTAATGCAAAGCAGGATCAGTAGCTCGCGAAAGTTTCCGGGCG
>JAICMT010000220.1 GCA_025929125.1 Acidobacteriaceae bacterium
ACACCGCAAAGATCCGATCTACGCGGCGACTGTCGTGGGAAAGCCGCCGATGGAAGACGCCTGGATGGGCAAGGCGGTGGAGCGCATCTTCCTGCCGCTGATGCAGCTGACGCTGCCGGAGATTGTGGACGTCTGCCTGCCGCCTGAGGCCGTCTTCCACAACCTGATGATCGTTTCCATTCGCAAATCGTATGCGGGGCATGCGCGTAAGGTGATGAACGGGATCTGGGCCATGGGGCAGGCGATGTTTACCAAATGCGTGGTGGTGGTGGATGAGGACTGCGATGTCCAGGATCTGGCGGAGGTGACGTTGCGCGTGGCCAACAACATCGATCCCGAGCGCGACATCCAGTTCACGCTGGGGCCCGTGGATTCGCTGGATCATGCGTCGCGGCTGGCGAACTTCGGCTCCAAGATGGGTATCGACGCCACCCGCAAATGGGCAGCGGAAGGGTTTACGCGGCCGTGGCCGCCGATGCTGAAGATGGACTCGGCGGTGACTGCCAAGGTGGACGCACTCTGGAAGAAGCTGGGGATTGAGTGAAGGGTGGAAGTCATGAAGCAACACCGATACGAATCCCGGATTCAGTGGACCGGCAACATGGGTGAGGGAACTGCCACCTACCGCAGCTACAGCCGCAAGTTCACGCTTGCAGGATCAGGAAAACCGGAGATCGCCGGCTCGAGTGACCCGGTGTTCCGGGGAGACAGCGACCGCTATAACCCGGAGGAGATGCTGGTGGCGGCGCTCTCCTCCTGCCATATGCTCTCGTATCTGCATGTCTGTGCCGTGAACAAAATTGTGGTGCTTGCCTACGAGGACAGGGCTGAAGGGACGATGCAGGAGCGGCCGGATGGCTCCGGCATCTTCACCGGCGTGCAGTTGAATCCGAAGGTGACGATTTCACCGGAAAGCGACGCGGAGCGTGCCCGGGAGCTGCACCACAAAGCACACGAACTCTGCTTCATTGCGAACTCGGTGAACTTTCCGGTGGAAGCTGCGCCGGTGATTGTGCAGTCATGATGCGAGCGGCAGGTTAACTCACGTGGGCGGAAGCTTGGACGGGCAAGGAGCACGGGAGCCCTAAAGCGATACGATCCCGCACTTGGCACCCTTTTCCTTCGGGATCGCTCGGACACGCGAAGGTCGGCAGGCCGAGCTACTGCGGCGTAATTAGCCCGTTTGGGCCGATCTCGAGGTAATCCACAGGAGCAAGTTCGCGAGGATCAGCGCGCGCGCCAGAGGGTCGTCCAGGTGAGTTGTTCCCGGCTGGGAGCGGCCGCGCAGCCACGGGCTCGCCCTCAGACAGATCAGGCACACCGCGCAAAGTGAGCGTAGCTCCAGGATGGAGCGTGACATCGTGCAAGGTGATTCTGGTGCTGGTGGAGCCATCCATCCGTGGCCGGAACGGAGCCGGCGGCAGAATATCGTCAGCCGCCCACGATCCCGCATCGTGCCCATCCACCTGCAGGATAAAGTGCGAAATCCCAGTGCGCAGATCGAAGTACTGGACGGCGATATCGTACTTACCTGCGGGTACCTGCACCTGCTTGCTCAGGATGCATCCTTTGGCCTCGGCGCAGGCCACAGCCTTGCCGCCGGACGCGGTCTCCCAGGGAGTTATGTCAATCGGAGCATAGCCGTCTGCCTGCATCGCTTCGGCTTCGATGCGGTTGGGATCGTGGCCAACTCTGCTTTGTGCGTCGGGAATGCCCGACATGCGCTGAAACCACTCGTTGATGGCGTCGCGCCAGACAATTGCGTGGCCCGCCTGGTAATTGAACAGCTGCAGCACTTTGTCGTACCGTTCTTCGTCGACTTTTCCCTTCAGAGCAACCCACTGCGGAACATATTCCGCAGCCGCAAGCGCGCCTGCGTAGTGGGTGTCATAGATGCTCTGAATCAGAGTCTTTCCGGAGTGCAGCTTGTAGTCATAAGGAACGTGGTGAAGGAAGAGCAGCAGGTCATCCGGTGTAGTTGCCAGCGATTCGTATTTGGCGGCGAGCTCAGGTGGATACTGCCCGGAGAATCCGGTCCCTGTAGCCACCGTGCGGTCCATGCCAATCCCGTTTTTGTCGCCGCGAAACCATTGTCCCCAGCCATTTCGTTCCGCGCTTTCGATGCCCGGACCATAATGCTCACCCGTGATATCCGTCAGCGTGCCCATCCCGTTCGGGCCCGTGTAACTCTCATAGACGTGCCACGAATTTTTCTGCAGTGAAGCGATGGTCCGGACGACAGCAGGGTCATTGCCCCAGGTCAGGCGTGTCCAGTGATCGATCACCTCATCCAGATTGGCCGCCGGATTCCAGGCCAGCTTTCCAAATCCGTAAAGGTTGGCCATGGCCATCGGATGATGAACCCAGTTGGGTTCCATCCCCACATTGGTGACGCTGACAAAGCCTCCTGCTCGGGGCTTTCCATCGGGCAGAGGAAATGCCTTTCCGGTCACGATGGAGGCCACGGTTGTCGCGCGCCCTCCCACTCGCATGTCTGTGTCGAGCACCCACTTCCACATCTCCGGCAACCAGATCATATGGCGTTCTTCGCCCAGGTACTCGGCGCCGGCTTGAACCTCAATGGCGACGCTCGTGTGCGGCAGCGCTGCGAACAGAGGACTCACTGCTTCGCGAGTCTGGAAGTCGATGGGGCCTTCCTTCACCTGCACGATCACATTCGGCTCAAAAGTGCCGTCATAGCGGACGAAGTTGTCCACTCCGGCGCGAGCCCGATCCGCCTTCAGGTCATTCCAGTCCAGGTGATTGTTGTAGACAAAACCGCGATAGAGCACGAAACCGCCATGGGGCCGAAGGGCGCGAGCGAGAACATTCGCCGCGTCGGCAGGTGACCGGCCGTATTGCGAGGGCCCTTTCTGTCCCTCCGAATCAGCCTTGACGGTGAACCCCGCGAAATCCGGAATCAGGGTGTAAATCTCATCCACCTTGTCCTTCCACCAGGCAGCAACTGCGGGATCCAGAGGGTCGAATGTCTTAAGGCCGCCGACCTCCTGCGGACTGGCAAGATTGATGGACAGCGCCAGCCGTACGCCCCAGGGGCGGAACACATCTGCAACACGTGCGATCTCCTTCAGGTTTGCCGAGGTCAGCGTCTGGTGGTCAGCATTGACGTTGTTAATGTTGCAGCCGTTGATCCCAATCGACGCCAGCAGCCGCGCGTACTCTCCCGCGCGCGTCAGGTCCTGACGAATGTGGCCACCTTCGAAAAAGATCGAAGGTCCGGCGTAGCCGCGCTCAATTGTTCCGTTGGGATTGTCCCACTCGTCGGTCCAGCGAACGGGCGCGGAAGGGGCTTGCCGGTCATCGGCTGGTATGGGGATCTGAGTTCCTACCTCTTCGAGCAGATGGAATGCGGCGTACAACTCTGCGGTGGGGCTCGCCCCGCTCAGCAGGAGCTGATGCTTCGCTTTCTGGTATTGAATACGATATTGCTCTGCGGTGATGCCGCTCTGGCTGGCATCTTTTGTGGAAGCGAGGACGATGGCGTTCTCCGGCACCGCAGGGCGGGTGGCAACCTCAATCGTGAACGAACGCCCCAGCATAGAAGAAAGCCCTTTTTGGAGTTCCCTGGCCGCGGAACTCTCGATAGGCGACTGGCCGCGAACGATGATCTTCGAAGGGATATCCCGGTACTGCTGTGCATTTGGAATCAGCGCGTAGCGAAGCCAACCTGCCTCCCCATTTTCCGCGATCGCGGAACCGGTTAGAGCAATAACGGATAGTACGAGAGGAAGTCGGAGGGAAAGACGCATACTTAGAAAGCTCCGGATCTTGATGGCAGCAGGGGATCGCATGAGAAGAGAGGGATACACAGAATTGTGTCACTCGACAGTATAGTCACCAACTTTTGTCCGTGGCGATTTCGCAGCTGCGGCCGGCTGACAAGATGGAACTCGCCGCAACAGCCGAAAGGCGGATAAGTACCAGCCCCGGCAATGAAACCGGCGGAAGACTATCTGAGTGTCATAGGCGACCCCTAAAATAGCTGGGGGTACTGAGTTCGCAACTGAGATCGACTCACGCGCTTATTAACGCGCAATCCGAACGGCAAGGCTCGGCTCCTGTGCGGGTTTGTAGGGCACTAACTAGAACGAGGCAATCACCATCATGAAGATCTTCCGTTACAGCGTGTGGCTCGCATTTGCAACCTCTTTGGTTTGTCCCGCCTTGTCAGCC
>JAICMT010000405.1 GCA_025929125.1 Acidobacteriaceae bacterium
CCCTCCGATCATTCCGGGCGGGATGCCGGTTTCGAGATCCCCGAGCCGGCCGATGCCGGTACTGACGGAGGTAGAGACTTCCCGCAGGATCTGAACGACCGCCTCTGCTGAGACCGGTAACTGCGCGATGGTGTGGAATGCGAGCGTCTGCAGCGCGTCACCGGCCAGAATGGCGATCGCCTCTCCGAAGGCCACATGGCAGGTCGGCTTGCCCCGGCGGAGGTCGTCATTGTCGAGCGCGGGCAGATCGTCATGGATCAGCGAGTAGGTGTGCAGCATTTCGATAGCGGCGCCGAGATCGGCGATGCCGTCGGGAAGCTTCTCGGTTCCGAGGACCATCCGGGCCGCCTCCATGCACAGGATGGGCCGGAGGCGTTTGCCGCCGGCAAAAATGCTGTGCCGCATGGCGCGGTGAATGGAGTGGGGCAAAGCATCGGGCGAGGGCAGCAGGTGTTCCAGAGAGGCATCCGTGAGCGCGACTCCGGAGGCCAGCAACGAGCTTACAGGCGATTGCATTTGAGGTTGATGATAAATCAGGAGTTGCTGTGTCGATGCCGTGTGGCCAGACGTGCGATGCTAGAAGGAGTGCAGATCTAAACGCAGGGAGATACGAACTTTGGCGGACATCAGCACATTTGTGCAGGGATTCGGAAGATTTCAAGAGAAGTACTTTACGGGTGATAAAAGCATTTTCGACGAGCTGCGTGAGGGGCAAAGCCCGAGCACTCTGGTCATCTCCTGCTGCGATTCGCGGACCGATCCAGGGATGCTGATGGGCGCCAATCCCGGCGACATCTTTGTGGTGCGCAACGTCGGAAATCTGGTGCCGCCGTATAACGACAACCCGGAGATGCCGGGAATCCGCGCAGATATCGAGTTTGCGATCAAGGGGTTGAATGTCTCCAACATCATTATTCTGGGGCACTCCGGGTGCGGTGGCATCCGCGCGCTGATGGATGGAGAGGGGATCACGCGGAGGGATTACGAGTTCATTGGCCGATGGGTGAGCATTGCCCGTGCTGCGCGGGAGCGAGTGTTACGGGAGCTGTCGTCGGCGCCCGAAGAGACCAGGTCGCGGGCCTGCGAGCACTGGGCGATCGAGGTATCTCTCAAGAATCTGATGACGTTTCCCTGGATTCGCGAACGCGTTGAGGCAGGGACACTTGCGCTGCATGGGTGGTACTTCGACATTCGTGCCGGTGAGCTGCTGGCGTATTCTGCGGAGCGGCGGGAGTTCGCACCTTTGGTGGGCAAGTCGGAGTCAGGCAGCCGGGGCGCGGCTTAGGCTCGCTCGCCTTCTGCGGACTTCCAGCAGGACAACAATGAGAAGCGAAACCGGGGTAAGCGCGTCACCTACTATTTCGTCGGGCATGCGCCGGTAGCGGATATCGATCTTGGCGCGTCCTGCCGGAAGTGCCAGAGCGATTAAGCCATCGTCGCGCTGCACTCGATCGGTATCGACACGGCCATTTACCATAACGGTCCAGGCGGGATAGTCGCGAAGATTGAGTATGAGGTACCGCGCTGCCGGTGTGGTCAGGTTCAGATGCTGCGGAGCAGTACCTGGTCGTGAGTCGCTCGGGGGAGCCGCGGTCGCTTGGGAGGCAAGCCAGTAGGGCGGGTCGCCTGGCTGGAGCGCATCGTTGTCGGCGGTTTGTGGTGTGTACTCGTCGGTGGGGTCGGTGCCCTGGTTCTGCTCGAATCCCTGCAAGCTCGCCGAGACGGACTCGTCGGGATCGGTGTACTGGCGAAATTGCCCGTAGCAAATGAAGGTGAGCAGGGCGGCGGACAAGCTTGCGGACGCCACTACCACCCATGCGCGCAGGCGAACTTGCGACATCGCCGCGGCGAAGGCAAGCGCAAAGACGGGCGCGATGAGGGTCAGCAGTCTCCAGGGAAACTGCAGGAAGGGAAGCTCCGGCGTGTGCTGCCATATGGGATTGCTGGCGGTTGTCAGCAGGAAGGCGGAGACAGCGAAGAGTGCCGCCAATGTTCCAAGCGGAAACGCCGGAGTACCCGCCGGCTGCTTGCGCTGATTCTTCCAGCACAGGAGGAGCGCGATTGTAGCGGCTGCCATCAGCGTCACGGCAATCCAAGAGGCAGTTCCCAGGACTGCGTCGTGCATCCTCGCATCCGGGGATGCACCCGTGTGCTCGAACAGGAAGTTTTTATCGACGCGCGCGCCCCCAACGATTGCCATACCTACCTGAACGAATTGCCGCTCATACGCGGCCGGGACGAAGTAGATTGCGGCGAGTCCTACTCCCAGTAGAGCTCCAGTCGCGACCGGCAGGGCGATCAGGCGAGAATTGCGGCGAATGCGGGTGAGGAAAGCGTGCTCGTGAGCACCACGGATCATGCGCAGCAGCGCAATGACTGCAAGCGTGTAACAGCCGATGACGGCTGCCGGTGCGTTTGTCAGCCATAACAGCGCGATGGGGATGGCGATCTCGCGTGCCCGCAGCTCGTCGAGCAGCAATGCGGCGAGTAGGAGCGGCATCCAGGCTGCCGCGAGCAACTCTGCGTAGGCGGTCCGCTCGTAGGCAGTAAACAGCATGTAGGGATTCAGGATGTAAACGACCGAAGCGAGCAGTGCCGCGCCTGGTCTGGAATAAGCGCGAGCGG
>JAICMT010000092.1 GCA_025929125.1 Acidobacteriaceae bacterium
CAGACACCTGCGCAGGCGTGGCAAGCGGGCCGATGTCGGTGTCCTCCCGCATGGGATCGCCGATCTTCAGCCGCTGCATCCCGGCGACGAGCCTGGATGCGAACTTGTCGTGGATCTTCTCGGCCACGATAAACCGCTTGGCTGCAATACAGGATTGGCCATTGTTGATGCAGCGCGCTTTGACCGCTATCTCCACTGCGACGTCCAGATCTGCCGAGGGCATCACAATCAAGGGATCACTTCCGCCGAGCTCAAGCACCGATTTCTTTATGAGCCATCCAGCCTGCGCACCAATCGCCTGGCCGGCCGGCTCGCTGCCTGTCAGAGTTACCGCAGCGACGCGTTCATCAGCGAGGACCATCTCTACATTCCGGGCTTCCATCAGCAGAGCCTGAAAGGTGCCTGATGGAAATCCTGCGCGACGCACCAACTCTTCTATCGCCATCGCACACTGCGGCACGTTGGAGGCATGCTTGAGCAGCCCCACGTTTCCAGCCATCAGTGCGGGGGAGAGAAACCGGAATACCTGCCAAAGGGGGAAGTTCCAGGGCATGACAGCCAGCACGACTCCGAGCGGATCCCAGCGGACATAGGCCTCGTTCTTCTCCAGCTCGATCCGCTCCGGCGCGAGCATCCGGGCAGCATGATCCGCATAATAGCGGCAAGCCGTCGCGCACTTCAGCACCTCGGCGCGAGCCGCCATAATGGGCTTCCCCATCTCAAGCGTGATGATCTCGCCTAGCTCCTGCGCCTCGCTCTCGAGCAGGCTGGCCAGCTTCCGCATCCACAGCTCTCGCTGACTCAGCGGTACGCCCCGGTATTTCAGGAAGGCGCTGCGAGCTACCCCGATCTTCTCCAGCACCGCGTCATGACTGAGCGGCTCGAAGGTGCGCAGCACCTCCCCTGTGGCGGGATTTACTGACTGTATGGCCATCCTCATTGCTCCATTGCAAGACGCGCCAGCGTGGCTGCCAATACGCGTGTGCCGTTGACAATGTCGTCGGGAGCCGCGTACTCGTCCGGGCGATGGCTCACGCCGGCGCGGCAGGGAATGAAGATCATCGCGATTGGCGCGATGCGAGCGATGAACAGAGAATCGTGGTAGGCACGGCTCACCATCTCCTTTGCCGAAATCCCATGCTCGCGGCACTCCTGCGCAATCATCGCCACGATATGCTCGGAGCAGATCGCCGGCTCATCTGCGTTGACCAGAGTCTCGGTTACCTTTACCTGCCGGCTGAACGCCACTTCGTCGATATCTCGTCGGACCGCGCCCATCACTGCTTCCCGCCGCTTCGGATCGATGTCTCGAATATCCACCTGCAGAGTCACGTGGCTCGGCACGCTGTTCACCGCTCCGGGATACACATCGCACGTCCCCACGGTTGCGACAGTGTCGATGGCATTTGTCGCTTTTGTATTCCTCTCGATGGACAAAACAATTTCTGCAGCCGCGCAAAGCGCGTCGCGCCGGTCGGGCATCAGCAGAGCCCCTGCGTGGCCGCCGAGCCCTCCTACCTCAAGCCGGTAACTTGCAGGCGCGGCAATCGCGTTAACGATCCCTACCGCGATTTCCGCGCGCTCAAGCAAGGGTCCCTGCTCGATATGCAGCTCCACCCAGGCGTGGTAATAGCCTGGCTTCAGCCGCACGGACGAGAGCGGGCCCTGAAATCCCGCAGCCAGTCGTACCTCGCTAAGAGTGTCCGATTCTTGTCCACGCTCCGCACCTCGCAGATTGTCTGCCCTATCCGGGTCCAAGGCTCCGGCAAGCAATCGGCTGCCCAGACAACCGATTCCAAAACGGGTGGGCTCCTCGGAGGTAAAGAGCAACAGCTCAATCGACCGCCGCGGAGCAAACCCGCATTCCTGCAGCGCGCGGATCGCTTCCAGGCCGCCAAGCACTCCTACGGTTCCGTCATACATGCCCGCATGCGGAATCGCGTCGATATGGGATCCTGTTCCAACGGCGGGCAGATCCGGCTCTGTTCCCTGCCAACGAAAGAACGTGTTCCCCACCGCGTCCTCGCGTATCAGCAACCCAGCGTCGCGGGCCCGCTGCTTGAGCCACTCTCTCGCATGCAGATCATCCTCTGAGAACACAACTCGCGTGACGGCAGTTCCCTGCTCCGGCTGCTCGACAGAGGTGAACCTTGCCAGGGCCTCAAGCTCCTGGATCAGCCGCACCGAGTTTACCTTGAGTTCCTTCGCCGAAGCAGTCACCGTCCGCATGGGATACTCCTCAGGGCCATCCGTCGATCAAGGAAGAGGATGCCGGTTCCAATCTTTGTAGATGAGGTATTTTGCAGGCTGCTTTCCAATTGCCGCAAACCACTGCGGGCAATACGGAGCCATCCAGATGAAGTCCCCCGCCGCCACTGGATACCAGTGCTCGCCCAACCGATAGATGCCGCCGCCTTCCAGCATCAGCAGCCCATGCTCCATCACATGGACTTCCACCTGGCTCAAGGATGCACCCGGTTGATAGGTCATCGTGTTTACCGCAAAATCGAATGCCGGGTCATCGGGCAACAGCACCCGAACCTGCAGATCGTCGTCATCATTCAGAGGGGCCCCCGTAACGCTCGCCTCATTGCCAATCAGAAGTTCCGGAGCCCCCGCCGTGGGGATGGGCCAGTATGGCTTTTCGATCACGGCAAGACGGCTCTCTTCTCGGGCCTCGATGCCGCAGTCGAAATCCGCCGAGATGTAAGTGTAGCCGCCGGCATCCAGATTGGCTTCGTTTGGTGCGTTCAGCCGGATGCTTCCCGACAGGACAAACACGAATCGTTGAGCCGTCACAGGGCCCATGGTTCCGCCCGGTTCCAGATCCGCCGTATATTGCGTGAAACCTGCCCCGAGGGCTGGCGACACATGCACGATCGCGGTTCCGCGTTGGATTCCAGGTAGCGGGGTTCGCACGAAAGTATCCGGAGTCGAGAGCACGTGGTCGCGCTGGTTCGCGCTTCGCGTGTGCCCCAAGCTATGCATTTTGAGCCTCACGTCGATGGTTGGAAGCCCGTTTCACCAGCAGGTCGAACATCGCTCTATCATCGCGCAAGCTTCGGAGGAACTCCAATCCTGCGCCATAGGCCGCCTCAACGTCGCTCACATTTACAGACTCCGTCGGATGATGGCTCACCCCCCCGGGTGATCTGAGAAAGAGCATGGCTGGCGGTAGCCTGCCCGCAAGGATCATCGCATCGTGGCCCGCTCCGCTGGTGATCCGGCGTGCCGGCTTGCCGGTGAAACGGGCGCATGCAGCCGCCAAATTGTCTGCCAGTACTGTATCCATCGGAACTGCAGTCTGGTCCAGCGAGGTCTTGAACTCCACTGCGACCCGTCTTCGCTCTCCCGCTTGCCGGGCCGCAGCGGTTATCGACTCAACGGCCTGCAGCCGGACAGCATCCTCTGCATGCCTCACGTCCAGAGTTGCGAAGCACCGGCCGGCGATGACATTCGCTGCACCGCCAGGCACTTCGAGATTCGCGACGGTAGCCACCAGGCCTTCACAACCTGACGCATAACGTTCCACCTCTGTGACCCACTCCGATGCTGCTGCGAGGGCGTCTCTTCTCAATCTGCCCATGGGCGTTGTACCGGCGTGGTTGGAGTGGCCGTGGAAGCTCACCTGTATCCGGCTCTGTCCAGCGATCGCCTGGACCACGGCTACCGGCTCTCCGTCGGAATCGAGCACCGGCCCTTGTTCGATGTGAAATTCCAGATAGGCCAGGGCATATTCGCTGAGATGAGCTTCAGGAAGGAGGGTTATATCCAAACCAAATTCTGCTACTGCCTGCCTGAGTGTCACACCCTCTGCATCACGCAGTCCCAGGATGTTTTCCGACAACTCGCCTGTAGCCGCGAGGCTGCCCAGAAATGGCTTCGCGAAGCGGACCCCCTCCTCCTCGCTGAAGCCGATCACCTCAATCGCGAATGGCAGATGGTCGTGCGCGGAAGCGTGCGCAAGTTCAATCCCCAGCATCACCCCGAGCGGCCCATCGAACGCGCCTGCGTCGATCACGGTATCCAGATGCGAGCCGATCACTAACCGCGGCAGATCTTCACTCCCCAGCAGTCCGCGCAGGTTTCCGATCGCATCGATCCGAAGCTTCAGCCCGGCTGCCCGTATCCAGCCGCCCACCAGCACGTGAGCCTCCCGCGTCGCCGGGGAAAGAAACAACCGGGTCGTCTGACCGGGAACGTCGCTCACCTGCGCAAGCTCGCGGCAGCGTGCAATGATTCGCCGGGCGGGCTGTGCGGCTTCACTCAAGCTCTGCGCCTCACCCGGGCCTCAATCTGCCCGGCAGGTTCATCTGTGGGCACAAATATTTCGTTCGGATTCTCCTCGCCGAAGCGGCTCAGATCCACCAGCAGGCAGTGTTTGTTCGGCATGGCGAGATCGATCTGATCGATGAGGTCTACACTTTCCAAAGCCGCCCTGCCCATGGCGTATTCCGTTTCCTGCACCGACTTACTCTTGTGATCTGCAAAGGTTGCGAGCATCGTCTCGCGGATAGTGCTGCGGAGCGCATTGAAGTCGGCAGCTTCCGTCGTGTACCGCCATTCCGCTTCTAATTCGGTACAGAACAGCCGATCGCTTGTCTCCTTCAGCGTCGTGAGTTGGTCGTTAATGTAGCCTTCGAATCCCGAGTCGGCAGTCTTCATGATCACCAGGTTCTCCAACCCCGATGAGAGCTCGAATCGGCCCTTCTGATGCCGCGAAACCGTGGCGGTCTGCACCTCGTTCGAGCCACGCATAAACGAAGTGGGATGCGATTTTCCAGCGATGGTCAGACGCTTCCACATCGCAGCCTCCACCCGCACCCTCGCGGAAGACACCTGTGGATTGCGCTCCAGCAGGAAATCTATCAACTCCATCGCATACTCTTCCATCGAGTTGGCGCTGGACCGGCGCGCGACGTAGTAGACGGTGTTCTTCATGGTGTCGGTCGGCAGGATCTTGCTGTTGTCGCCTTCGTAATGTGCGGAGGCAAAGTCGCCCGTCAGCAGCACCTGGACCATCCATTCGCGCAGCTCGTTGCCATCAGGCCCGTGCTGCACCTTCATCAGCCGCACTCGAGACTTGCCGTATCGGTTTTCCGCCAGTTCGATCATGTCCCCTCGCCTTTTCAACTTCCCCGATACGTCGTGTAACCATTCGCGGTCAGCAACAGCGGTATATGGAAGTGCTGCTCAGCGTCTCGGACCTCAAACACGATTTCTACGTATGGATAGAGTCCGGCGATCTGCTGCGCGGCGTAATACGCGCTCGTTTCAAAGCGAACCCGATAGTATCCGAGATCAAGGCTTTCACTCTCGGACAGCAACTGCCGGCAGCGACCGTCAACATCCGTCTTATCCGTACGCAACACCTGCCAGTTTCCACCTATCTGCCGCGCCAGCGAAACCGGTACCTCTCTTGCGGGCACACCGCGTGCGGTATCGAGTATGTGCGTCGAGACTCCCATGTCAGTCCACCCCTGTCCAACGGCGCAGCCGAAGTTGTGTAATCTGCCGCTGCTGTTCCACTGCTTCCCTGAGTTCTGCGTCCGCTGTGTTGTTCAGACGGCGTTCGAGGATCTCCAGAATCTCTGCCGCGGATTTTCCTGAGGCGCACACAATGACGATCCGGCCAAACCTCGCCTCATATTCTCGATTTCGGCTTTCCAACGCCGCGCTTACGGCCTCATCCCGAACGATTGCGGTCTTCTGCTCCTCGCCGGACCACTGCAGCGACTCCGCCGTTGCCGCCTTCGCGTGTCTTTGGCCGATGCGGGGATGGCTGTCGAATGCCTCTTGCCAATCGGCTTCGTTTAGACCCAACCAAATCTCGTCGGAAGTCGCGAACAAGTCCTCCGGCGAGGCCATGGGACGCCTGGCAGCCATGCGCTCTGCCCACACACGCGATCCGCAGCACGGCAGGATCTCACGCGCCGCTTCTACGGCGGCCAACTCATTCCAATGATCAAGAACAGCAATGGCAGTGTTCCGGGGCATCGTGGGAGTGTCTAGCATAGCCTGAGTTCCCGTCCGCGAGCACGGGAATCGAACTGTCCGCCGCTCCACACCGGCTCGCCTCCCAGGTAGGTGGCCTTCACGACTCCTCGCAGCCGGCTGCCTGTGTAGGGCGATATCGGGTGCCTGAAGTACAGCCTCTCGGCGGAAACGATAAACTCCGCGTCCGGATCGAACACCGTAAAGTTCGCCTCCCGGCCTACGGCTATCGCGCCGGCGCGGTTCTCCATACCCGCAAGCTTCGCGGGTTGCAGGGACATCCAGCGAACGATGTTCTCCAGTGTGAATCCGCGCCGAAGGGCCTCCGTCCAGACCACAGGCAGCGCCACGGAAAGGCTGGCTACGCCCCCCCACGCCAGATCGAACCGGCCTTCCTCCAGCCGCTTCATCTGCGGAGGGCACGGGGAGTGGTCCGACGCGATGAGGTCAATCACGCCCTCGCGCAAACCATCCCACAGCGCCTCACGATTCTCTGCGCTCCGGATCGGCGGAGCGCACTTCGCCAGAGTGTTCCCGTAAGCGATCTCCTCCGCCGCGAAGAAGAGGTAATGAGGGCAGGTTTCCAC
>JAICMT010000029.1 GCA_025929125.1 Acidobacteriaceae bacterium
CCCCCGTTATTTCTATATCGCCCAGCAGTACACAATAAAGTAGAGCACGCGCGAATAACTCCGGTACACGGACCGAATCGGGGCTGAGTTAATGAATGGATTTGTGGCTGAGCCCTCCCCTAATGCATGTGCGCGCTCGAAGAGCGAGCGGCCGTTCTGCTCCCGATTGTGATGCTCCCTCATTGCGCCGGAGCTGCGACAGGTGCCGCACCTTTTGCAATCTGCCTGCAATCCTGTTTTGGTTGTCCCGGGTTATAGACCAGTTCCGCCCCTTACCGCTTCCTGGCGTAAAGCGCTTCCCCCGGCCCGTCGCCAGTACGTTGTTCAGCCTGCGCAGCCCGTGGAATAGTGCCAGAATCTGCAGATTCGTTTCGGAGACTGGAATGGGTGAGGTAGGGGCCTTGGAGTTCGAAACTCGAGTCCGTAGGACCAGACCGTTGTACCGTTGGATGTTCCCAGGTTGCTGGTAATCAGACCGATCGTGGAATTGACCGTCGCAGCATTGTAACCATAAGCGTCGCTCGAAGATGGCAACCGTGTGTTCAATAGCGACTTCGAGTCCTATTTTGCAAGGTGATCATTCGTTGACAATTGCATGACGATTAATTGGTTGACAATCAGATTGCTGCCCCTGTACAAACCACCGCTGAGAATAATCAGACACAAAGACGTACACCATATCCCACCTTGGGTGTTGTCGATCTTTAGCGTCCAGCTTATTTCTCGCGGCCAGCGAGCAAGTAACAGGCAGGTCCGCGAACCAAATTTTTAGGAGGCAGTAGATGGCTATGCAGAGGCGTTTGTGTGTACTGCGTTCGTTGATTCCTTCGTTCATGCCGCTCTCACTCGTAGCGGTATTCGCCATTGCGCTTATCGCGGGTTTTGCGACTCCTCAAGCCCACGCACAGTTGACCTCGGGGACGATTTCGGGGACGGTTACCGATCCGTCGTCGGCAATGGTGCCGAATGCTACCGTGACGGTCATCAGCGAAACCCGGGGTACAAAGCTTCCCGCAGTGACGAGCAAAGGCAACGGCGAGTTCGTAATCCCGAACATTCCTCCTGACACCTATACCGTGCAGATTACCGACGCAGGCTTCAAGACCTTCCAGCGCACCGGCGTCCAAGTCTCCCCCGGAGACCGCGTGGCGCTCGGGCAGCTTGCCCTCGAGATTGGCACGGTTAACTCAACCGTCACCGTCTCTACTGAAGCAGCAAGGCTGCAGACGGAAAGCGCGGAGCGGTCCGCCACGGTATCTTCGGAGGAGGTGAAGAACCTGCCGGTTCTGAATCGCAACTTCACAGGGTTGACCGCGGTCATTCCTGGAGTTACCAGCAACGGCAATCGCGTCGGCGATCGCGCCTCCACCCAGGCTGGGCAAGGAGGCGACAACAACATCATGGTGGACGGCGTGTCGGCGATGGATACCGGCAACAATGCCCAGAGTGTCGCGGTGAATACGGAGTCGGTTGCCGAGGTCAAGGTTCTGGTGTCGGACTACCAGGCCGAGTACGGCCGATCGAGCGGCATTCAATTGACCGCCGTCACCAAGAGCGGCACCAACCACTTCCACGGCAGCGGCTTTCTGGTCATGCGCCAGTCAGGATGGTATGCCAACAGCAAGGTCAATAAGCTGAATGGCGACCCGAGACCTTACGTCAAGGAGAAGGATATGGGCTTCTCCGTTGGCGGCCCCATCGGAAAGCCGGGGCACAACAACAAGCTGTTCTTCTTCCTCAGCGACGAATGGGATCCGCGCTCACGGTCTGGGGTTGTCACCCGGTATCGCTTCCCGACCGCTCTGGAAAGGGCCGGCGACTTCTCGCAAACCCTCGACAACAACGGCAATCCGTTCCCGTACATTCGCGACGCCTCGACGGGCAAGCCATGCTCCGCTTCCAACAAAACCGGCTGCTGGCAGTATGGTGGCGTGCTTGGGAGGATTGATCCCACCAAGTTCTACTCCCTGGGCCAGACCATCCTGAATCTGTATCCCACACCGAACGTGGTGGATGCGAATGGAAATACCCTTCCTGGAAACAATTACAACTTCCAGGTCACATCGCCGAATCAGCATCTGACGTCGCAGGTCCCGGTGCTGAAAATCGACTACCAGCCGCTGACCAAGCTGAGAGGTTCGGCCAAGCTCGGCCTGTGGGGCCAGCCGACCAATGTCGTCAAGGGCACCCTGCCAGGCTTCAACGATTCGCAGGAATACAAGAAGTGGTACTACCTGTGGGCCAGCACGATCGATTACACCGTAAATCCGACGTTGTTTGTGGAGGTCACCGTCGGCGGCTCGCGCAATGACTATACCGGCTGCATCCAGGGCGGCTCAAGTTCGGCGCCTGCCTTCTGCCAGAGCGCCATTCCTACGGATGCGATCGCCAGTCTGTCCGGAGCCGGATTGACCGGGCTGCCCTCTCTGTTCGCAAGCCCGGTGCCGATCAACAAGAGCTACTACGCCTACCAGGCGTTCAGTGCCTTGAAGCCGCCGATCTGGGATGCGGCGAATTCGGCCCTCAGCATGGTTCCCAGCTTCAACTGGGGAGGCCGTATCGCCAATGCTCCCCCGAACTTCCCATTCCCCGGTTATCTGAATACCAACCAGACCAAGGATGTCTCCGGGAGCGTGACCAAGACGATTCACAGCCACACAGCCAAGGCGGGCATGTACTGGAACCACAGCTACAAGGCACAGCAGCGGCAGGGCTGGTTGCCATCGATCAACTTCGGTGACAACACCTCGAATCCCCTGGATGCGCAGTATGGGTTCGCGAACGCCATCCTAGGCAATTTCAACAGCTACAGCCAGAACTCCTCATACATTGAGGGCGACTTCATCTACAACAGCATCGAGGGCTACATCCAGGACAACTGGAAGGTGAAGCGCAACCTGACCCTCGATTACGGCGTGCGGTTGACCTACATGCAGCCGCAATATGATGAGCTGGGACAGGGCGTCAACTTCCTGCCAGACCATTGGAACCCGTCCGCTGCGCCGGTCCTGTACGTAGCGGGTTGCACGGCTACCCCCTGCACCAGCGCGAACCGCCAGGCAAAGGACCCGATCTCAGGCGCCCTGCTGGGACCGAACAGCACCGCCTTTATCGGCACCATCGTGACAGACCCCGGCACGAGCACGCCGGCCTACGGAAAGAACTTCCTCAACGGTTTGTACAAGTCGGGTCAGGATCCCGTACCTACCACAACGTACAACTGGCCGCTGCTGGTTCCGGCGCCCCGCTTCGGGGTGGCCTATACCCCAATGAGGAGGCTGGTCCTGCGGAGTGGCATGGGGCTCTTCTTCGACCGTTCGGCCGGCAACGCCGTCTACAACCAGATTCAAAACCCGCCCGACCTGCTGAGCGAAACCATCAATTTCGCCCCGCTGACCGGATTGAGCAGTGGACGTCCCGTGCTGGCTCCTCCAAATCTCAGCCCGTACCAACTCAACGCTGGCCTTCCCAGCACCTGGACGTGGAGCGGCGGCGCGCAGTTCCAGCTTGGCGCGCAGTTGTTCGAGGTCACCTACAGCGGAGAGACGGCGTATAACCTGGTTGAAACTCCGAACATCAACGCCATCGACTTCGGTACGGCCTATCTGCCGCAGAATCAGGACACGACGGTCACTGCCAGCCCAATCCTCGGGAACAGCGCCATCTCACCCAACCTCATGCGCTCGTTCCGTGGATTCGGCAACATCAATCCCAGCCTGGAGCGCGGCTGGTTCAGGGCTCACAACCTGCAGTTCGGAGTTAATCGCCGCTTCAACCATGGCTTAAGCTTTGTGCTGAACGATACGGTGGCCCTTGTCAACAAGGGCAGCACCGGGGCTCGCTACCAGCACAACCCCGATGGCACGTTCTCAGAGCGCGCCGACCAGGCCCAGGCCGACGAACTGCTTGGCGACTACATTCCCACCCGGCATACGCTGAAGGGCGATTTCGTGTATGCCATTCCGTCCGTGAAGTTGACGAACGATGCAGTACCCACCAAGGCGCTCAACCTGGCTACCAGAGACTGGCAGATATCCGGGATCTGGCAAGCGCATAGCGGCAACGCATACACCGTCGGCTATAGCTTCCAGGACGGTACCAATAACCAGGCCATCACCGGGTCCCCGGACTACGGCGGGCGCGTTCGCGTCCTCGAAAATCCGGGCTCCGGATGCAGCAGCAACAGACTTGCGCAGTTCAACGTCAACGCGTTTGGGCCACCATCCCAAGGCAGCGTGGGGCTGGAGTCTGGCGCAGACTACCTGCGCGGCTGTTTCTACCAGCAGTTCGATATGACGTTGCAGCGCAGCATCAAGCTGGGCGAGTCGCGGGCCCTGGTCGTGCGGCTTGACGCGTTCAACGCGCTCAACCAGTCGTACATCACTGGCGTGAACACGGGGGTACAATTCAAGAGCTTATCCGATAACACAATCACCAATCTACCGACTGCTACTGCAAGAAACCTGCCGAAGAATGCCGGTTTCGGCGTCCCCGGCAATAACAACTACCAGGGCCCGCGCACACTGCAGCTGTGGACGCGGTTCACCTTCTAACAGAATCATTCCGGGGCGCTCAGTGAAATCGCGCCCCGGAATGTTAAGTTGGTCTGGCATACCGCTGCACCAAATTCAGAAGGCGCGCGCCGCAGGTTGACCTCTGGTTCATTCAACAGGGCAGCTAGACCTTGCGGTACCCTGTGGCGCTGCAGCTTGGGTATGGACCTCAGGGAACTCCTGCTTCTCCTGCAGCAGAGCAAACTGCCTGTTGTCCCAAGTGAGATCCAACGGGCCCAAAAACGAGAAAAGAATAGCTTCCGTGCGGCCTCCCGGGCCACGATGCTCTCGTACGGCCGCACGAATATAAGAGCCGGATTGAGCTGCTGCAGGGAACGCTCGACATGCTTATTCTTCAAACGCTCCAATGGAGACCGCAGCATGGATACGGGGTTGTCCAAGCTTTACGTTTGCGATCCGGAGACGTGCTTCAGGTGGAGACCGGATCACTGTATCCGGCCCTCCATCGATTGGAGCGCCAAGGCTGGGTGCAGTCCGAGTGGAAGCAGTCAGAAAGCAAGCAAAGAGCCCGATATTACCGAATCACGGTCAAGGGAAAAAAGCAGTTGGCCTCGGATCTGAGCCGCTGGGAGCGGATTGTCGAAGCGATTGGGTTGGTGATGTACGTGAAGCCGGAGGAGGGTGAATCATGAAGTGGTTCTCCAGCTTCGGTTTTCAGCGGCGCAAGCGCGAATTGCAGGAAGAGATCGATGCGCATCTGCGGATGGCGATTGCAGATCGAGTGGCGCGGGGCGAGACAGCAGAGACGGCGCGACACGCGGCGGCGCGGGAATTTGGAAACGTACCCTTCGTGCAAGATGTGACGCGCGAGATGTGGGGTCAAGCCTGGCGTGAACAGCTAGGCCGGGATGTCCGTTACGCGTTACGGCAACTGCGCAAGAGCCCCAGCTTTACAATCACCGCGACGGCGATGCTCGCAATAGCTATCTGCGCCAATAGCACAGTATTCAGTTGGATCGACGGTACAATGTTGCGTCCGATGCATGGCGCGCGCGACACGGGCGAACTCGTGAGCCTGCAGCGCGGGGAACTTCTCTCCGACTCCGCCCTTCTCCTATCTTGACTATCGCGATCTGCGCGAGCAGAACCATACCTTTGCCGGAATACTCGCATATCATCACGATTGGATCACGCTGACCGGCGGCGCAGAGCCGGAGCGTGTCTATATTGCGAACGTGTCGGCGAACTATTTCGACGTGCTCGGGATTAAGCCGATGCTGGGGCGCTTCTTTCTGCCCGAAGAAGAGTCGCGTTCAGATGCCGTTCCCAACGTCGTCGCGTGCTGCGCCGATGCGACGGCAACATCTCCCAGGCCGCAGAATCGCTGGGACTGAGCCGCGCGGCGCTTTATCGGCGCATGCAAAAGTATGGCCTATGAAACGCCGGCGCCAAGCCACGCGGCGAGCATGGCTTATCTCGCTTTTGCTTGCCGCTCCGGGCTTGGTTTCTGTTGGCATCTTCTTCTTCGAGCGCCAGCTTGACCTCGCTCCTGCTCTGTTCTCGGCATTTGCCTGCTGATATATATCGCCTTCTGCGCTTCGACGCCTGTCGACACTTTTGTGCGGCCTCTGCAGACCCTCTCCAATGTGGTCTACTCACTCCGCGAGGGTGACTACTCATTCCGTGCGCGCGGTGCTACGTCCGGAGATGCCCTAGGGGAGCCCCCTCCGCTGAGATCAATGCTCTTGCCGACCTGCTGCAAAGGCAGCGCGTGCGTTCGCTGGAGGCTACAGCCCTGCTCGCCCGCATTCCCGAGGTGATGCATGCTCCACTCTTCGCCTTCGACCGCGACGATCGTCTGCGCCTGGTCAATGACGCAGGCATCAAAATGCTGGAAGGGCCCTATACCCGCTGCATCGACCACACGGCAAGCGGAGCTTGGACTCGATGGCCTTCTCGCGGCTCCGGACGAGTCAATTCGCGCCTTGGGCGCTACTCAGGAGCGATGGCTGCTTCGCAAGGCCAGCTTCCGCCAGGACGGAGCACCTCACATTCTGCTCGTGCTGGCCGACGTGAGCGTGCCCCTCCAGGAGGAGGAACGCGCCGCATGGGGCCGGCTGATCCGCGTGCTGGGGCATGAGCTTTCGAACTCCCTTGCGCCGATCAAGTCCATCGCGGGCAGTCTGCGCGCGCGCGTAGACACCCTGCAGGGCAGCGGGCCAACAAGCACCGATTTCCATCGCGGTTTGGGCATCATCGAAAGCCGCGCCGAGTCTCTACATCGCTTCGTGCAATCCTACCGGATGCTTGCTCAACTGCCTCCGCCGCGCCTGCAGGCCTTTTCGCTTGGGCCGCTCGTGGAGCGCGTAGCTCTGCTGGACCAGCGTGTGTGGTTGTCCGACTGGAACTTGACCCCGCAATCGTCCTCAGCGCCGATGCGGATCAATTGGAACAGATGCTGATCAATCTCCTGGCCAACGCGGCGGATGCGTCGTTGGCCAACGGCAGCCAGGAGTCTACGTCAGTTGGGCGCTGGCCGGAAGCAATGTGCAGATCGTCATTGACGATGAGGGACTGGGCATTGCCAATCCGGAGAACCTGTTCGTCCCGTTTTACACGACCAAGCCTGCCGGCAGCGGGATCGGCTTGGCCCTGGCCCAGCAAATTACTCGCGCCCATGGAGGCGAAGTCGCGCTTGCGAACCGTGAAGACAGAGCCGGAGCGCGCGCCATCGTGCGTCTGCCTTTTCCTCTATGACCGTGTAGAAACCAGTAGAATCCCAGGCGTAACAATCAGCGGCCACTAACCCTGGCGATCGCAAGCGCGGTCAAACCATAGCCCCGGGCACAATCGGTCGCGTATAGAAGTGTGTCGGCTGTGGCCCAAGCGGGTGCGTAGGCATTGCAGTCCTGTGTGGTCAGTGAGGTCTCGTGGCCGGATGTGGGATTGAGATAGACCAGTTGCTGCCGATTGTGCTCGAGGCGTGTGAGCGCAATCAAACGCGTGAAGCGAGCGCTGGACGCGGGGCCGATCTCTTCTACCGAAGCGGAGATCTGACGCGGCGGGCCTCCGGACGAGGAAGTGTAGAGGGCGGAGAGACCGTGGCTATCGCCGGTTGATGCAGTGAAGAGGAGCTCTCCGGACTGGCCAAAGGCGACGTTGCGAACGTGGTAAGAGTCTGGGATTGCCTGGATAGGCTCAGACGCCGAGGCGCCATCGAAGTGTGCGGTCCAAATGGAGCCGAGGCCGCGCCGCTCCCGCACAAACGCAATGGTGCGTCCGTCAGAAGAGATGGCGGGAGACTCCGCGTCGCGCAAAATGATACGGCCGTGGGAATCGGGGGAGAGAAGAGCGATGTTCGAGCCGGTGGCGTCGGCAAGCTCGATCAAGAGGGCCCCGGACGGAGTGACGGTAAAGGAGAGCTGATCGCGAGCTGTGGGCCCGGGATCCGCAAACACTATTCTGCCGTTCTGATCGAAGATCTGGTAGCCCGTCCGAGTCATGCCGACGTACAGGTATCCACCGTCTGCCAGCGGGGCAGGGCTGGTCGCAAGTAGTGTAGAGGCGGAGACACTTAGCCGGTGCGCTATCTGCTCATTCATGCTGGTAAGGTGCCGATGCCAATGCACGATGCTGCCTGTTAATACAGCGGCGGAAGCGGCGAAGAGCAATGTGGTCCGCAAAAGCGACGAGCGGGCCGAGGAATGGTGTCGGGCCAAAATGCCGAAAAAAAGCCCAAGCAGGGCGACCCCAATCCACAGGCGCGCCGTCGAGAACAGAATGAAGGGCAGGGCAGGCAGATTGCTGGGCATGATGGACGAAGCGGGCGAGATGAGGACATAGAGGGCGAAAGCTGCGATGAGTGCTGAGCGGTTGCCTCTCCACTGGAGGAAGTCGGCAAGAAGCGTCATGCAGGGGATCGTCACGACGAAGTGATAACTGGCCGGGACCGGAGAGGCAACAAGCAGCGCGAGGAGGAAGGCCGCCCATTCGAGCTTCTCGCGAGTCGGCGTAGACCTCGGGCGCAGGAGGGCGAACAGTGGAAGGAAGATCGCTAATTGGAACAGCGGATAGAAAACCGCATACGCACCGGGGGAGGCGTAAACCGGCTTAGGATTAAGACCCGGCTCGTAGAGGAATAGATGGTGAAGGAGCGAGGCCGCAGAGGCCGCGCGAATGTTGTAAGGGTCGATTGCCTCAGCTTGCAGTGTGCTGGGTAGGATTTGCGTTACATAGGTGTGCAACAGGTGCGGCCCGAAAGAGAACATACCCGCCATGATGACTACGAATGCGGCTGCGAGCGTCGAGAGTGCAAGGCGGTATTGTTTCTTCCATGCGAAATAGAGCACGAACAGGAGAGGATAGATCTTGAGTGCGCCGGCGATCGCAATGCAGGCCCCGCAGGCGATGCTTCTATGGCGTTGAGCAAAGAAGTATGCGAGCACCAGCATAAGCAGCACGAGGATGTGCATCTGGCCATACAGAAAACTAGTACGCAGGGGGGTGAACGCGAGCAGAGTGATGAGCCAGACGTTCTTCCGGTTGAGAGTGGTCGAGCGGTGAAGGAACTCGGATGAGGCACCGAGGAAGACAATATTGAGAACAATCCATACACGTTTGGCGGTGAGTGCAGTGAAGTAGGTAAGCGGAACAACGGGCCAACAGGAGAAAGGCGTGAGCCCCGCGAAGCCGACCAGGCCATTGCGACCAATGCCCCAGTGATCTCGGATTCGTTGAAGCCAAATCCAGTCGTAGATACGGTCGAGCGAGTAGCCTTCGCGGAGAAGCCGAGCGACGACGTAGTAGTTCGGGAAATCGGTATTGAGAACGCGCCATCCCGGCAAAATCGCTTTCCATATCAGCAAGGATGCGAGGACGACAAGGACCGCTACTACAGCGACGTCGTATTCGACCAATCCATCGCCGATTGCGGATCTGTTCCGGGCAGCCATGGATCTTAAGGTAGCTGTTAGTGCGACAAGGACTTCAGCTCGCGCCGCAGAAATGACAATGTTGAGACAAGTGCGGCGATGAGCCGCCCGCTTCAGCATGTCGCCCGCAATCCCCGGTACTAATTCCTTCTGATCAGCGGGTGATCCGACCGCAATGCCACGTCAGATTGCAGCCGAAGGTCCGAGTATGAATAGTCTCGGTTGCAGGTAGTTCCGGAGGCAGGTTAGGCGCCGTCGCCTGTTATTTCCCCCGACGTATCCGGCAATTAAGGCTCATGGCTTGAAGCCTTGCTCGGTTGTCTGGCCCGGCACCGTCTTGCGAATGCTTCCGGGCTTCCATTCGCGAGCAATTGTCAGATCGTCCGCAACCCTGGCCGTCATCGCGGTAATGTCGACGTACCCTGCCCGCCCGTACAGCGCCGGAACATACTGCCCGTCGCGCGCCGCTGCATAATGTTTCCAGGCCTCCAG
>JAICMT010000300.1 GCA_025929125.1 Acidobacteriaceae bacterium
AATCCCGCCGTTGCGCCGTCAGCGCCCGGTACTCCCGCATCGAGAGCACAACCGCGCGCTCCGCACCGTGCCGCGTAATGATCTGCGGACCCCGAGTGTTCGCCTCTTCAATCAGCTCGCTCAGCTTGGTCTTTGCCTCCTGCACCTGCCATACGGCCACATTCCACCTCCTGACCATATCAACCATAATTATAGTCCTTTTTGAGATTAGCCTCATCTCCCTGCTAAAACAACCACATATCCGCTGACCCGCGACTGCATCCCACGCGCTGGATTGCTCGTCACTCCCTGGACCGGCTAGTGAACGCCCGGGCTGACGGAATAAAGGAGAATCATGCGCATGGATCGTCGAACCTTCATCACCTGCATCGCCGCGGCTGCTGCGAGCACCCGTATGTGCTTTGCCAACGCGCTTGGTCTGCCCCTCGGACTCCAGCTCTACTCCGTGCGTGACCAGATGGCGCAGGACCTCGACATGGCGCTTGCTGCGGTTGCTGCAGCAGGGTTCACTCAGGTGGAATCCGCTTCGTTGCCGAAAAAGCCAGCCAGCGAGATACGGGCAGCGTTGGATAAAGCCGGGCTCAATTGCGTGAGCTCGCACCATCCCTTCGCGGAACTGAAAGCCGACCCCACGGCTGTCTTCGCGTACGACGCGGAGCTTGGATCGAAGTTCGTGATCTGCGCCAGTCCTGCCCACCGCGATCCCGCAGCGAGAAGTGCAAGGTTCTCCCTCGACGATTGGAAGTATTGCGCGGAGACCTTCAACCGCTGGGCACAGCTCGCCGAGAGTCACGGCCTCACGCTCGGCTACCACAACCATATCCACGAGTTCGACCTGGTCGAAGGCACGTTGCCCTATGAACTGCTGCTGGCCCAGTGCGATCCGAAGAAGGTGACGTTTGAGATGGATTGCGGCTGGGTGCGCGTGGCAAAGCACGACCCAATCGCCCTCATGCGCCAGCACCCGTACCGCTTCTCCATGCTGCACGTCAAAGACTTCCACTTGGGTGAAGGACAAAATGCAAAGGTCACCGAACTGGGCAGGGGTGACATCCAGTACGGCCCGATCCTCGCGCAGGCGCGCAGCAATCAGCACATCCAGCACGCGTTCGTCGAGCAGGAATCATTTGATATGCCCTGGCAGGAAGCGCTCAAAATCGACGCGGACTTCGTGCGCAAGCTGAGCTGACCGTCTTCACCATCCGTGGACACCGATGTAAGCTCTCGTTGGTCGATCTACCCATCCGTGGCGTGACGTATTCATATCTCTGGTATCCTCTCCATTGCTTTTAACGGCGGTCTACAAGTGAACATGTTTTTCTTCGGCGCTGGTCTGATTGTTCTGGGAGTGGTCTACATTGGCATCGGGAAAGCGTACGCTCGATATCATGGTTGGATCTTCCGCTCCACTGACCCGAAAGGTTATTGGTCTGAAGTCACATTATATTTTGTGCTTGGTGCCGGGCTCATCGCATACTCTATCTATGGAAACCCGTTCTCAAAGTGAGCGGGGGCTTGCTGCACGTGTCGCGATGCCCGGGGACGAGTTCGACGCGGACTTCGTGCGCAAGCTGAGCTGATCGCTATTCCCTGCAAACAAACCGGCTTTCTTCCCCAAAACGGGTGGTCCCGCCCCCGTCCATCCATGACATAATTCCTGCGAACCCACCCCGCAACGCGCACCATCCGAGGAGGAGTCATGTCTCTATCCCGCTTTCTGGGCAAGCAGTTCATCGATGTCATCCAGTGGAACGAGCCCGAGCCCGGAATTCTGGCTTGGAGATACCCCATGCTCGACTCCGAAATCCAGAACGGCGGTCAGCTCACCGTGCGCGAATCCGAAATGGCCATGTTCCTCGATCAGGGACGCATCGCCGACGTCTTCGGGCCCGGACTCCACACCCTCAACACCGCCAACCTCCCCATCCTTACCGACCTCCGAAGCTGGGCCAGCGACTTCGAGTCGCCCTTCAAGTCCGACGTCTACTTCTTCTCCACCCATCTGCAGATCGATCAGAAGTGGGGCACCGCAACCCCCATCACCTTCCGCGATGCCGAGTTCGGCGCCATCCGCCTCCGCTGCTACGGCATCTACGCCTACCGCATCGCGGATCCCCGCACCTTCTTCACCCAGGTCAGCGGCACCCGCCAGAGCTACTCCGCCTTCGAGCTCGAGGATCAGCTCCGCAATACCATCATCGCCCGCATGACCGACATCTTCTCCAACAGCGGCCTCAAGTACCTCGACATGACCCAGCAGCAGACCGCGCTCGCCCAAACCCTGCTCACCGACATGCAGCCGGCATTCGCCGCCCTCGGCCTGGAGCTCACCCAGTTCGTCGTCGAAAACATCTCCCTGCCCGACGACCTCCAGCGCTCGCTCGATCAGCGCATCGGCATGAACATCGTCGGCGACCTCGACAAGTACACCCAGTTCGCCGCCGCTCAGTCCATGACCCTCGCCGCCTCCAACACCGGCGGAGGCGCAGGCATCGGCATGGGACTCGGCGCCGGAGCCGCGGTCGCCCAGGTCATGGCCACCCATCTCCAGACCTCGCCCGCCGCTGTCGCACCCGCTCCATCGCAAACCGCCGCGACCAAGTTCTGCACCGCCTGCGGCCACTCCATCCCCCAGGCCGCCCACTTCTGCCCCGACTGCGGAAAGGCCCAGCAATGACGCAAACGAGCATCCTTGATCAATTCACCTGGATCCGATTTGCGTTCTGCGCCGCCTTCTACACGTTTTTTGCTTTTGCAAGTGTGGGCTTCCGATCGGGCATGGCATTCTCTTCCCGCAATACCGTGCCTCGATCAACCATCCTCCGCCTGCACCTACAGTACCTAGCAGTTCTACTGCTCCTATTCTGGGCAACAGCATCGCTGTATCCGCATGTACCGGGCTGGATGACAGAGGAGTGGATACACATCAGCAGATCGAGAGACTCATACTTGAGTCTGCTCTTCTTCATTGCAATCGTGGGCATGCTTTTCAGCGAACATAACCACATCTATCTCGAAGCCGACGACCAAGGAGAACCGGCCCAATGACCTGCCCCTCCTGCGGCGCCCAGATGCGCGTCTCCGGCGACACCTTCCAGTGCGACTACTGTCGCACCGTCGTCGTGCCCGAGAAAAACGATGAGGGCATCACCCTGCTCGGCGACGGCCCCGGCGACGAGTGCCCCCTCTGCCACGTCCCGCTCTCGCAGGGCTCCGTCGTCAAAACCCCGCTGCTCTTCTGCTCCAAATGCAGCGGCCTGCTCATCTCCATGGACCTCTTCCCCGACCTCGTCGAGACCCTCCGCGCCCAGCAGCACGCCAATGTGCCCGTCGGCTCCCCCGCCAACCCCGACGACCTCCACCGCCACATCGCCTGCCCCCACTGCCACCGCCCCATGGACGCGCACTTCTACGCCGGCCCCGGCAATGTCGTGCT
>JAICMT010000339.1 GCA_025929125.1 Acidobacteriaceae bacterium
GATCACGCACCTCGATAACCCCTGGTGCTATCTGGTGACGCTCGATGTTGCTCCCGAGTGGCGGCGGCGTGGCCTGGCACCCCGACTGATGACGGATACCGAATCCCGGGCGCGAGCGGCCGGAGCGATCGGCATGGGACTGCACGTATACAACGGCAACGGCGGAGCCATCCGATTTTATGAGCGCCTGGGTTACAACCGCGTGGGACTAGACGAGGGCTTCTATGGCCGGGGCCTCGATGCACTGGTATACCGCAAAAAGTGGTAAGGCCGCGGCCCTACTCGTAGTAGCGCGCGAAGCTGGTGTCGGTCTCGAAGATGGTGCAGTCCTTCACGTGGACACGGCCGCCGGTCTTTTCGAGCAGCGCGCGGCTGGTCTCCTCAAAGAAATAGCGGGCCAGGTTCTCGGCAGAGGGGTTGAGCTCCGTGAACGGCGACAGGTCGTTGATCATCCTGTGATCCAGGTAGTCGACTACCGGGCGAAGCAGCGTCTTCAGCAGCTTGAAATCGAGCAGCAGCCCGGCTTCATCCAGCTCCGCGCCTGCCAGCGTAACGAGCACACGATAATTGTGACCGTGCGGGTTCTCACATTTGCCGTGGTAGTTCCGCAGGTAATGGCCTGAGGAAAATCCGGCTTCAACGGTGACTTCGAACATGCGTGGGCCGGTGTCCTTTCCGCACACAAAGGGGCGTATACGTCGATTGTATCGGAGCGAAAGCGCTCATCGAAGCTGACGTCAATCGCCAAGCCGGGCGGCGATCACGGCCGCCTGCGCTGGGCGCGGCGTGCCTCGTCGGCGCGGCGCTCCGCCTGCTCGAATAACGCCGAAAGAATGCCGGCGAGCGCGACCAGCAGCGCCACGACGAAGAGCACCAACCCCATGGTGCGCCATAGCGACGCGTCACCCGGGGAGCCGGGCTGGTTCGCAATGTTGGTCAGCGAAACGCCGCAGGAGATCAGCCCAAACAGGGCAAGCGAAGCGGCGAGAATGTAGAGATTGCGGCCCATGGTTCCGGTCTTCCGGTCTTAAGGATACGCCGAGCCGCACTGCTTCATCGCTGCTGGTATCGCTTCAGCACATCCTCCAGCGATACCGTGCCTTCCAGAGCGCCACGCACTGCACGGTTGGTAACCGGAAGCAGAGGCCAGCGCCGGAAATGCGGAAGCGCCGACGCAAGCGGCAGGTCCGGGAAGAGTACAGGCGTGCGCTCCGTGCCCAGACGCTGCTCGAGCGTCGGATTGGCGTCGCTCGCTACCGGATCCCTTGCGGGCAGCTGCTCGCCTGCAACACTCGCTTCAGAAGGCGGGCTCGGGGAGCCGGTCAGGATCGAGTCGATCTCAGCACGCCGCGCGGCATACCAGAGACCATCCGTGCATTGGACGAGCACCGCGGAGCCGGGGTTCTCCGCGTATTGCGCGTACGCTCCGGCGGCTGACGCCAGAGTATCGGAACCCTGCAGCACCGGTACGGCGACGGGCTGCAACGCATCCTCCAGGTGCAGATTGCTTTCCTCGCGCCGCTCCTCCATGGAGGGGAGGTAGAGGCCATCCTGATGCGTGAAGATCTCGAAGATGGGAACCGGCTGCAACGCACGCGAGAGCAGGTAGGCGATCGTATTGGAGAGGATCACCGGCACGATGATGGAATAGTTTCCGCTGACCTCCAGCACCATAAACACTGAGGTGAGCGGCGCGCGAAGGAAGGCGGCGAACAGCACCCCCATGCCGACCAGCGCATAGGATCCGATGGGCCCGGTGAGGTGCGGGAAGTAGAGGTGCTCAAAGGCGCCGACCGATGCGCCAAACATGGCTCCGATAAACAGCGTCGGAGCAAACATGCCTCCCGGAGTGCCGCTGGAGAAGGAAAGTGTTGTGGCAAGTATCTTAAACAGCGCCAGCAGAAGAAGAAGCTTCAGTGCGAACTGGCCGTGCATCGCCTGATCGATTGTCTCGTATCCGGCGCCCATGATCTGCGGCAGCCCGAAATAGCCGATGCAGCCAACCAGAAACCCGGCGGCCGGAGGATGCAGGAGCTGCCAGTTCGGACCCTGCCGCCGCAACAGAGGACGCAACCAGCCCAAAGCCTTGGTGAACACAAGCGAGGCAATGCCTCCGATAATGCCGAGCACCGCATAGGCCATCAGTTCACGCGGGTCGACGAGGTTGACGACGGGGATTCGGAACATCGGTTCCGCTCCCCAGAACCAACGCGCCACCACAACAGCGGAAACGGCAGAGAGCACTACCGACCCGAGCACCGCGGCGCTCCAGTTGCCGATGACCTCCTCAATGACGAACAGGATGGCGGAGATAGGGGCGTTGAACGCGGCTGCCAGTCCCGCAGCGGCGCCGATGGGCGCAAACAGCCGAAGACGTGCGCGAGAGATTCCAAATCGGCGGCTGATGAGCGATGCAACACCCGCACCGATCTGCAGCGACGGGTCCTCCGGGCCAAGCGAAAATCCGCTGCCAATCGCGAACGCCGAGAGCAGGAACTTGCCGAGCACGGTACGCGAGGAGATATAGCCGTTGTGGATGTACAGTGCAGCCTTGGTCTGGTTGACTCCGCTGCCGCGCGCCGCCGGAAAGACGAACCGCACCAGCACCGCGATCACGATGCCGGCGAGTACCGGAACAATCAAAAGCCGGGGCTGGTGCGGCCCCGGCACGGACCCCTGCAGCAGCACGGTAAGCCACTCGATGGCCATGCGGAACGACACCACCAGCAGACCAGAGATGACGCCAACAAAGATCGAGAGCAGCAGCAACAGGCGCTCTTCGCGTACGCTCGCCGCGTGCGGATCCATTGCAGCGGACGCCGCAGCCGGAGTGCTGTTGCGGGATTCAGTCATGAGTGGCGGTGGTCTCCTTGATGGTCGGGGCCAGACGCAGCACAAGCGCGTCATCGCCGCTTGCAGGACCGCATACGGAATCGAGTTTGCGCTCTGTGTCGAATACGAGCTCAAGGAGAGCTTCCTGTCGGGCAGGTTCTCGTATCAGGGCGACCGCGCTGGGGTTGGCGTCCGGGCCGGACCAGCGTGCAGCGATATCTGGGGCGACGGGTTGCTGACCCGCCTGCTGCGTGCA
>JAICMT010000077.1 GCA_025929125.1 Acidobacteriaceae bacterium
CAGGCGTTCGGGGATGAGAGCTTTGCAAAGGTGGCCCGCGACATCGTGCGCTGGATGGATGAGTGGCTTACCGACCGGGAGCACGGTGGCTTCTATGCCTCGCAGGATGCGGATTTCTCACTCGAAGACGATGGTGACTACTTCACGTGGACGTTGGATGAGGCCACGGAACTGCTCTCATTCGAAGAACTGTCTGTGGCGGCGGATTATTACGACATTGGTGAAATCGGCGACATGCATCACGACGCCGCAAGAAACGTACTGCATGTAAAGCGTGGCATGGATGCGGTGGCACGAAAGGCCGGCCTCTCCGTTGCCGAGGCGCAGGCGCTGCTCGAGTCGGCGAAGAGGAAGCTGTACGCTGCGCGCTTGAAGCGGCCTGCTCCGTTTGTGGATAAGACGATGTACGTGGCCTGGAATGGAATGTGCATATCGGCCTATCTCATGGCTGGACGTGTGCTAGGCGACCACAGCATGAAAGCCTTTGCACTGAAGACACTGGATCGGGTGCTGCAGCAGGCGCGGGATGGCGAAGCACTGACCCACACCGTAGCTTATGGGGATTTGCGGGTTCCGGCTGCTGCCGTTGCGGCTGTTCTGGATGACGTCGTATTCCTCGGCCACGCATCTCTGGATGCCTGGGAGGCGACGGGCGAGTTTCGCTACTACCAAGCGGCCGAGCGGCTGGCGAAGACTCTGGTCGACGAGTATTACGACACCGAAGGCGGCGGATTTTTCGATACGCCGATGCCCGGGACAGGAGAGCGGCGACTGGGCGCTCTGGAGACGCGTCGCAAACCGCTGCAGGATTCACCCACTCCGGCGGGAAATCCTAAGGCAGCGGAGTTGCTGATGCGGCTGGCTGAGCTGAACGGCCGGAAGGATTACAGGAAGAAAGCGCAGTCCACGCTGGAGGCATTTGCAGGAGTCGTGGAGCACTTCGGGCTCTATGCCGCGAGCTACGCGGCGGCGCTGAGCCGATCTCTCGAGAGTCCACTGCAGGTGTGCGTTGTGGGACGCGACGCGGATGCGGACAGGCTGGAGCAGGCGGCGCTGCGCGGGTTTTCCGTGAACAAGAGCGTGATTCGGCTGACGGATCTCGGAGGCAGTCAGCTACCCCCGGAGTTGAATGCAAGCCTGCCCGGGATTCCAACGCAGGACGGGAGTTTTGCCATTGTGTGCAGCGACAACGCTTGCCAGCCGCCTGTCGGATCGACCGAGGAGCTGATATCGCTTCTGACCCGCTAGGGTGCGGCTGCATGCGCCACCGCGTGGGATGGAGCTTGATAACGCCGCAGGAACAGTCCCATAGTGCTGCCCTGGACCAGAATCGAAAAGACGACCAGAACGTAGGTGGATGTAACGATCCATGCGGAGCCATAGCTCGACGGAATGGAAAGCGCGAGTGCGATGGAGAGTCCGCCGCGCAGACCGCCCCAGCTCAGCACTGGGAGGGAGCTGCGGCAGTCCGTGCGCAGGAGTTTGAGCAGCAACAGAACAAATGCGACGGTCGCAATACGGGCAAGGTTGACGATGAGAACCTCGGTCATTCCCAGATACACTGCCGGACGCTTGAACGTGACCACCAGGAATCCGCAGCCGAGCAGCACAAACAGAATGGCATTCTGAATCTCGTCCAGGTTTGACCAGAAGTGCTTTAGGTCATGATGCGCGATGCGCTCGCCCGGAAGCCGCTGGATCACAGAGCGCAGTACCAGGCCAGAGGCGACCGCTTCGAGCGGCGCGGAGATTCCAAGCGCCTCGGCAATGGCATACCCACCGAGCGCAAGTGCCAGGCTCAGCAGCAGGTCAATCGGCGGGTTATCCAGGGAGTGCATCAGGTAAGCGATTGGAATGGCCAGCAGGGAGCCCAGCAGCATACCGCCGCCTGCGGAGAGAAGCATCTGCGTGACGAGGTGGCTCGCAGTCGGACTCACGCCCTTGGTGGCAGCCAGCAGAGAGATGAAGATCACCGCGCCGACGCCGTCGTTGAAGAGAGACTCGCCGGCAAGCTGCGCCTGAAGGTGTCTGGGGGCGTCGACTCGGCGAAGCATCTCAAGCACCGCGATAGGATCTGTGGGGGATATCAGGGCTCCGAAGAGCAGACACTCCAGCCATGACGAGTGGTAGCCGAAGAGCCGGACGGCATACCAGGTGATACCTCCGACCACCAGGGTGGAGAGGACGGTCGCGATGGTCGCCAGCAGTGCGACAGGAAGCTTCTGCCGACGGAGACCCTCCAGGTCGAGCAGAAAAGCTCCGGCGAACAGCAGCAAAGCAAGCATGCCGTGAAGCATCAGCCGCTGGAAATCGATTTCGCGAATGAGATCGACGACAACCTGATGCGGAGCTGGCCAGATCGGCGCCACGAGCACCAGCGATACCGAAGTAACCGCAGTGAGCAGCATGGTGCCGATGGTGTTCGGTAATCGGAGGACCCGGGCGCTGATCCAGCCGAACAGGGCTGCGATTCCGACCAGCACGCTGATGAGCTGAAGCATGAGGCTAGGATAGCGGTCAATCTGAGCAGGTTGGCGAAGATTCGAGAGCTGCTGGATATGGCGCGGAGAAACGAATTTGCAGAGAGCCTCGGCAGTGCTGCTAGAATTGTGCCGGAGAAGACGACTTCTACACAGCGAAATTGAGGGAGATTTGGAATGGCCTATGTGATTGCGGAGCCGTGCATCGGAACCAAGGACGCGGCGTGCGTAGATGCTTGTCCGGTGGACTGCATCCACCCGAAGAAAGATGAGCCGGAATTTGGCTCATCGGATCAGCTTTTCATCGATCCGGTGGAGTGCATTGATTGCGGCGCGTGTGTGCCAGTGTGCCCGGTGTCGGCGATCTATGCTGCCGATGATCTGCCTGAGAAGTGGGCAGAGTACCAGGCAAAGAACGCTGCGCATTACGGGCGGTAGGTAAGATTGCTCAGAAACTGACAGCGACAGGCAAGTCGAAACGCGCGGCTCCGCATGGAGCTGCGCGTTTTTGTTGGGGTGATGCAGACCGATGATCCAGCGCGTGGGAGAGGCGATCGTGTTGCGGACCTGGCCCTTTCAGGAGGCCGATCTGCTGGTGAGCCTGTTCACGCGGGAGCAGGGCAAGGTGAAGGGCGTGGCCCGGCATGCAATGCGCAGCCGGAGGCGCTTCGGGGGTGCACTGGAGCCGATGACGCATGTGCGAGCAAGCTATGCCGAACGGCCCAGACAGGAACTGGTGCGGCTGGATGCGTTCGAGGTGCTTTCTTCGCCGATGTCGCGTCCCGTGGATTACGAGCGGCTGGCCGCGATTGAGTTGGTGGCAGAGGTGTTGGAGGCGGCGATGCCAGAGGGCGCACCAGAGGACGCCGTTTTTCGTTTGGCAATCGCAGTTCAGCAGGAGCTGCAGGTCGGGCGGGTGTGGATGCCGGTGACCTACTTTGCCTTGTGGATGAGCCGGCTGCTGGGCTGGATGCCGGAGCTTGGGCGTTGCGTGATGTGCGGGCGCGACCTGCGCGGCGAGACACTCTGGTGGTCGGCGGCCGCAGATGGCGTGACGTGCGAGGAGGACCGACGCGGCGGAAGCCTGACGATCTCGGCGGAATCGTCGGCGGCGGCAGCGCGGATGTTTCGGGGGACGGTGCGGTCGCTGGCTGAGGAAGAATGGCCGAAGGCTCGCGCTGCGGATTTGCGGCGGTTCTCGCTCGAGCTGCTGGAGCGAAACCTCGAGGAACGGCTGGCCAGCGCCCGGACACTTCGGTAGACGCTTAGGTTGGGCAAGACCGGCTGTACGCAAGCTGTGGGATACTTTCGGTCAAGATGCGACGGTGGTCTGTTCTCCTGAAACTAACCGGCAGCCTGCTGGGGCTGGTGTTGAGCGCTGTTACTCCGGCGCCCGCCCAGGGGAACGGAATTCCCACGCTGCGGGTGTACACAAACGTCGTTCAGGTGCCGACTCTGGTTCTGAGCGGAGGGCTCAAGCCCTTGCCGCCGATTTCGGCGAGCCGGTTTTTTGTGAGCATCGACGACGGCACTCGGTTCCGGGTAACGCATGCGCGAGTGGAGGGAAATGATCCGCTTGCGCTGGGCATTCTGGTGGATGCGAACCATCTTCCTGAAGCAACAGAGGCCGGGCTGCAGGAGTCGATTGCGGGGCTAGCTCAGAACTCAGTGCATGGCAATGACAAGGTGTCGGTGTACTCGATGAGCTGCAAGCTCACCCGGGGGATTGCAGAGCAGCCGACAAATGTTGAAAACCTGCGGAAGGTGACGGCTGCGCTCTTCGGCGAGGGGAAGAAGCAGGAGAAGGAGAAATGCGAGCATCCATGGAAGCTGCTGGATGCGATTGCGGCGGCGGTGGAGGGATTCGACCAAAACTCCGGACGACGCGTGCTGCTGGTATTGACCAGCGGCGAGGATCTCGGCAGCAAGTTGAGCTGGGATCAGGTGCGCAGACTGGCGCAGATCAAAGGAGTGGCGATCTTCGCGATCGAACCGCAGCAGGACTTCGTCGTTCCGCCTGCAGGGCGTGGGGGGATCGGATTGAGCGATACGGCTGTGGCGGCAACCAACATGCCTTCTCTTTGCGAGAGCACGGGCGGGTTGTTGCTGGACTCAAGCAGGGATTCGGCGGCGGAAAAGCTGCGGCAGGCAGTGACTCTGGTGAGGGGCCGGTACATCATCGAGTTTCCAAGCCCGGCGGCGGCGGCGGGGCAGCACAAGATGACGATCACTGTGGAAAAGATGAGAGCTTTCATTCGGCCGGCCGGGATCTCGATCCTGCCTCTGGATCCGTCGCTGGCGAAGGACCCGAACACGTTTTTGCCGGACCCGGCGAACGCGCCGGAAGTGGGGAAGCGGCCGCCGAAGCAGTAGGGGGTACCCCGGGTATATTGTGGAAAACGAGGCGAGAATGCTGATTGCCGATGGCTTAGGCCTTGGGAGTTACTGACTCGACAATACCGCCTGATTGCGAAGATGAGAGAGATCGTGTGGTGTTCGGGACTGCTCCCGTCGGAGGGCGGAGGTCCCGCGCGTGGCGCACGACGGCTCTGAGTCTCCTACTTTTAATTGTATCGGTGGAGTCAAGGACGCACTGTGGAAAAGGGCGTCGGATATCCGCGCGACAAATGTGTTCCCGCAAAACAAAATGAAGCATTGGGGCAGGGTGTGATCTCCAACCGTGGATGGGACGTGCATTTGCGAAGGTGATGTTTTCCGAGGCGGCGAAGCGATACCAGGAGCGGTATGGGTCGCGGACGTCGTACGAGCGGATGGAGGAGCGGGGGCCGAGCGGGGACGCGCTGGGCCCGATGGAGCGGGAATTTATCGCGCGGCGTAACTCTTTCTATATCGCGACGGTGACGGTGGATGGTTGGCCCTATATGCAGCATCGTGGCGGCCCGAAGGGGTTCCTGCGGGTGCTGGATGACCGGACGCTGGCGTTTGCGGATTTTGCCGGAAACGCGCAGTACATCACGGTGGGCGACCTGGAGACCAATGACCGCGTGGCGCTGTTCCTGATGGACTATCCGAACCAGGCGCGGTTGAAGGTGATTGGGCATGCGCGGGTGGTAGAGGGCGGCGCACTGAATTCAGCGGATGCGGAGCTCGCAGCGAAGGTGGCGGTTGCGGGGTATTCGGCACGGGTGCAACGGGTGATTGTGGTGGACGTGGTGGCGTTCGACTGGAACTGCTCACAGCACATTACTCCGCGGTGGACGCAGGAAGAAGTGAGAGCGGTAATGGGAGCGCAGATCGCGGAGTAGGGTGTAGGCGAAGCCGGCGATTAGAAAGCTTGACTGGTTGTGGCGGGATTAAGAGCTGGGGTTGGTTTCAAACCTCACATCTAGGACCACGTCAGGTAAGCCGCAGCTTTAGCGTTGGTGAAGGCAAGCGCATTTCCAGACCCTGCCTCGTAGATTGAATAGGTCAGGCATCTCTAGCTTGAGCTCTTAAGTTTCCCCGCAACTGGGAGATGCCACCCGCGGAAGATAGCCATCACCCTCAACCCGCAGCAGAGGACAGAACCAATGATCATCGCCGCGGACGAAGGGACCTGGAGCAAATGCCCAGCTGCAACGACCGCTCCTGCCGCCAGAGCGGCAACCGCGTAAAGGTCGGCATACAGGATTGTGGGTGTTTCGTTCACGAGAATATCGCGCAGAATCCCGCCGCCCACGCCGGTCAGCATGCCCATCACCGCTGCCATGACCGGGTTTAGCGCCGCGGCCAGCGCTTTTTGAGTTCCTGTGACTGCGAATAGGGCAAGACCTACCGCATCGAAAAGCAGCACCAGCTTACGGTGAGTATCGATGTGCGGATACCACCAAAACGTAATGAGGGCCGCGAGAATACAAACGCCAAGATAGTTCCAATCCTGCAGCGCGGCGGGCGGTACAGCCCCGATGAGCAGATCACGCGTAATCCCACCGGCGTTGCCGGTCGCGAAGGCGAGCACCATCAGTCCGAAAAGGTCAAGTTTGCTTTTTACACCAGCGGCAGCACCACTCAGAGCAAAGACAAATGTACCGAGCAGGTCGAGCGCGATCAGGAACGGGCCGGCGAAATGCTTGCCATGAATCAGAAGCTGGTTCACGATGGCAACCAAGCCAGCGTGGCGACGATCAAGGCCTCGACTCCGGTCTCCAACGTGGGGTGAAGAACCGGGGCGAATCGGGGATTGTGATTGGTCGGAATTTCGCCGAGCTTTCCGTCCTTTTGCGCCTTTTGAAAGGTGTCGGGATCGGTGCCACCAATGAACCAGAAGACGGAAGGCGAGCCCCACTCTGCGCCAAAGGAACCGAAGTCCTCACTAGCACCTGTCGGTTCCGTACTCTGCACTCGGTCGGAGCCAAAATGATTTCGAAACGCGTCGCCCACCCGTTGAACCGAGTCAGGATCATTCTTCACAAGCGCGTAATGGTCTAGTTTTGTGATTTCAGGTTTCTTGGATGCATTGGAGGCTTCGGCTTCGGCGTTGACGATCCGTTCGATGGCAGCAAGCACTCGCTTACGAACACCTTCATCGTAGGTGCGGACATTCAGTTTGATGATAGCCTCATC
>JAICMT010000418.1 GCA_025929125.1 Acidobacteriaceae bacterium
TCCCGTCCTTCGCGCTACGGGGTGCTGAGTTTCCCATCAGTGTTCGTGGTTTCTCAGACGTGATGCGAGGCAATGGCTCCGTCGAGGCCGGCCGAAACAGCGGGCGTGAAGGGGCGACGCAGAACCGAGCTCTTGGAAGGCGCTCCCCCGATGCGGTAGCCCACGCCCCGCACGGTCTGGATGAGGTCCTTGTCCGAGCCGCCTTCCGTGCTCTCCAGCTTGCGACGCAAATAGTTGATGTACACATCGACAATGTTCGTACCCTTGTTATCCTCGGTCTTCCAGACGTGGGAGAGAAGTTCGTTTCGGGAGACGTTCTCACCGCGGTGCAGCATCAGGTACTCGAGCAGAGCAAACTCCTTCGCGGTGAGATTGATCTGCCGCCCCTCGTAGAGAACACGGTGATGAATGCGCTGCAGTTCCAGCTCCCCATGGCGCAGCACGGAGTTCGCGCCCTGCCAGCGGCGGCGGAGCAGCGCCCTGCAACGGGCCGTGAACTCGAGGAAGCTGAACGGCTTCAGCAGGCAGTCGTCCGCGCCGGCATCAAGGCATTGGATGCGGGTCTGCAGATCGCTGCGGCCGGTGAGTACCAGAATGACGGCATCGGAGCCTCGCGCCCTGAGTTCGGTAAGGACCTCCAGCCCATCACGGCCGGCGATTCCCAGGTCCAGCAGAATGAGATCAGGCGAGTTCTCGGCAGCGTACTCGAGGGCTGCCTCCGGATCCAGCAGCCATTCTGTCGAATGTCCCTCGTTCTCCACGCCCTTCTTGAGGAAAGGCCCAAGATCCTGATCATCTTCCACAATCAAAACGCGCATACTGCTCTCCCTCCGTCAAAACACGTAAATCTCGGCCAGGCGGTGGATAAGGGATCTTTCCGAATCGCCAATGGTCATGTTTTGAAGTACTGCCACTCCAGAATCCGCTACTTGGAGGATTTATCGGCAGTAAATTAGCAAGCTTTAGGAGTTCGCAGTTTCAAAATGGGAATCAACTCGATGTCCGGCCAATCGGCCGGCGTCGGAGCATTTGGCTTCGGGTTAATTTCCAATTGTGAGCAGCGGCACTTCTACGGCCGAGGGATATTGCGGAGAACCGTAGACCGTGATGGCCTGGGCTTTGTACGCCTTCCGCGGAGCAGTCATGATGTTGGTCACAAACGTCTGCGGGTTGCGATCATACAGCGGGAACCAGGAGGACTGGACCTGCACCATGATGCGGTGTCCGCGCAGGAAGGTGTGGTCGGCCGCGTGAAGGCTGAAGCGATACTCTTCCACGCGGTTGGGTACGAGTGGCTGAGGGGTAGAAAAGCTGTGCAGGTAACGGCCGCGGAAGATCTCCCCAGCGATCATCAGTTCATAACCCGGTGAAGCGGTATTTTCTCCCGGAGAGACATCGATCAGCTTCACCACAAGATCGCCGTCCGAGCCGGTGGTCGAGGCAAAGAGGTCGGCGAGGACCTCTCCGACGACAGTAACGTCGTGGTCGAGGGGTGGCGTCGTGAAGCTGGCGACATCTTTCCGCGACGTAACGAAGCGCTGGTCCTCGACCATCCAGGTGTACCACTTGGAGCCGGAAGCGTAGGTGGACTGAATGGGACGATGGCGGTAGGGTACGGGGGTGGCGGGATCGGAGACGTAGGAGGCCGCCACCGTGTTGCTGGAGCTGCTGGGTGCGGTGAAGGACAAGGTGTGGCCGCTCGAGAGATACAGCCGCCCGGCTGTGGTCTGAGACACGGGCGGCCAGGCCGAGTAGGCCTCCCATTCATTGACGCCGGTGCGGAAGGTGGTGGCGCTTGCCTGATTGAAAGCGGCATCACCCTTGAGGAAGTGGGTGAAGAACGGATCTTCCAGCCTGGAGCGGTAGTAGGTGCCGGTCGGCTGGCCGAAGTCGACCTGTCCGTAACCGTTTCCGAGGCTCTTCCCTGTTCCTTCCCAGCCGCCGTGGTTCCAAGGGCCAAGGACGAGCCAGGTATCGGGGTTGTGCGGCTTGAGAGCGGCGTACTCGGCCTGGGTTCCCCATAGGTCCTCCTGATCCCAGAAGCCGCCGACTTCGAGCGTTGGAACGTGCACTGAGGCAAGATGAGGTTCGACCGCCATGTCGCGCCAAAACTGCGTGTAGGCGGGCTGAGTGAGAAAGGCCTGCGCGGTGGGCAGCTTTTCCATGTGGGCGGCAGCGGCGGCTCCAGCAAAGTTGACGTGCTCGAGGAAGAAGTCGTACGCGTCCTCGTGCATGTCGACGCTGGTGTCGGTCTTCTGCGCTTCCATCTGCTGGACGTAGTCGAAGCCGTAGGTCTGGCGGAAGGCGCCGTTGTGAAAGAAGTCATCACCGATCCAGACGTCGGTCATGGGAGCCTGCGGCGAGATGGCTTTCACCGCGGGATGGGCATGGATTCCCGCCATGGCGGCTAGGAAGCCGTCATACGAGACGCCGTAAACGCCGACTCGGCCGTTGTTGTTGGGCAGGTTTGCGAGCAGCCAGTCGATGGTGTCGCGGGTGTCGGTGGTCTCGTCGATGCCGTCCGCCGAGGCGGCGA
>JAICMT010000126.1 GCA_025929125.1 Acidobacteriaceae bacterium
CAGGTTCCGGAACTTGAAGCGGTGGTTGTGCCGATTGGGGGCGGGGGACTAATCAGCGGAGTGGCTTGCGCCATTAAAGAGTCTCGGCCCGAGGTGCGGATTGTGGGCGTGCAGACGGAGCGGCTGCCCTCGATGGCTATGGCAGTCGAAGCGCACCAGCCGGTCACAGTTGCGCCGGCCATTACGATCGCCGATGGTATTGCAGTGCGTCGGGCCGGCAACCTAACGCTGCCCCTGGTGGAGCAATACGTCGATGAGATTGTTACCGTGGACGAAGATGAGATTGCATCGGCGATCCTGATGCTTCTGGAGCGCGAGAAGACGCTTGCCGAAGGGGCGGGTGCCGCCGCACTGGCTGCTCTGCTGCACCACCGCACGTCGCTGCAGGGTGCACACACGGCGGTTCTGGTGTGCGGCGGCAATATCGATGTCACGCTGCTCTCACGAATTATCGAACGCGGCATGGTGCAGGATGGCCGTCTGATCCGGTTGCGCATCCACCTGCTCGACAAGCCGGGCGCGCTGCACGACCTGACCCGCCTGATCGCCGAGCACCGCGCCAACATCGTCGATACGCTGCACAACCGCGCGTACTATGGGGTGAATCTGGGCGATACGGCCATCGATATCACCATGGAAACGCGGGGACGCGATCAGGTAACGGAGCTGCTGAACGCGCTTACTGCGGCAGGCTATCGCCACAGTCGTGTCCTTTGAGGCTCAGGAGGCCAGACGGCCGAGGAGACCGCTATCCGGCATCGACGACGGAAGGCCTTTGCCGATATTCGAGAGCGCCTCGGCGGCACGTGCGAACTCGAGGGCCCGCCGGTAGTCGGCACGTTCGAAGGCGCCGCGGGCCTGAATCAGTGCCCGCGTAAAGATCTCCTGGAGGATGGCCCGCTGCCCGGGAGTGTCCTCCTTGGCCCACTGCTCCTCGGAACGACGCATCAGCTGTTCGAACTCACCTGCAATCGTCCGTTTCAGCTCCAAGCTGACCAGGGTTACGGTGGCGCGATTTGGCGCCAGGGAGGCAAAACAGATGTGTTCGCTGGCGTGCAGCAGATCTGCTGCATTGCGAGTGTACCCGTCTATCAACTGTTGTTGGGCCAATTGGTTGAGTGTACTCACATGGACAAACTCGGCCCCAGCGAGTGCGCCTTCCAAAATCTCAATTCGGCCGAGGTGCTGGTAGGCTCGCTGAAGGTCGGCAACAGAGGAATGCACCCGTCCCGGCGCCCCTTTCTTGGCAGCCTTTTTAGCAGTTCGTTTCTCCGGCATGGGATGACCTTCGGGACCCAGATACTCATAGTTGAGATGAGGGACGGCCAGACGCAGGTTGTTTGGAGTCGCTGCAGATGCCCGGGAGCTCGACTGATAACGCCTCATAGCGCGATCACGGGGGATAATCGAGAGATACGCCGTTTACGCTCGTCTACACGAGGCGCTTGCGGCAGACGTGAGGCACTATGAAGCAGCAACACGGAAACGCGGGCAGCATGCCCTTGCCGCAAGAAAATGAGCCTCAAGGGGAACGCCTGCAGAAGATTCTTGCGTCGGCCGGAGTGGCCAGCAGGCGCAAGGCTGAAGAGCTCATTTTGGAGGGCCGAGTACAGGTCAACGGCAAGGTGATTCGCGAACTCGGCACCCGCCATAATCCGGAGCGCGAGCATATCAAGGTAGACGGTAAACTGCTGCGTGGTCCCGAGCGCAGGCGCTACTACATGCTGAACAAGCCGCGAGGTTATGTGACGACACTGGACGACCCGCAGGGCCGCCCGACGGTTATCGATCTTCTAGCCTCGCCCAAACGAGGGCCGAGGCCGGAGCACGTTCGCCTGTATCCGGTTGGACGCCTGGATTATCTTTCCGAGGGCCTTCTTCTGATGACAAACGATGGTGAGCTGGCGAACTCGCTTTCCAAGGCATCTGCTGGGGTCGAGAAGACATATCTGGTGAAGGTCAGCGGTGTACCCGATGAACCCGCATTGGAGCAGATTCGTCGCGGTATTGCCATTGATCGTGGACGCCTTAATGATGTTCGCGCAGGCCGCCGCGACCGTATTGTTACCGCTCCGGCACGAGTGGAGCTGGCACGCGGAGGTGAGAACCCCTGGTATCAGGTCACTCTGACCGAGGGTCGGAACCGGCAGCTGCGCAAAATGTTTGAGGAGGTCGGCCACCATGTGGAGAAGATCCGTCGGATTGGTTACGGAGCGCTGCGCCTGGACGTGCCGCCAGGTGAATTCCGTGAGCTTGCGCCCGGTGAAGTAATGGCCCTGGAGCGCGCGTCTAAAGGACTCAAAGTAGTGCCCAAGAAAAAACTACCGGAATTCGCTCAGCTCAAGGCTCCGTCGCCTAAGCGACGTCCGTGAATGGTGCTTTGTTCTCTGAAGCAATCCATGTTGCCGCGGAGACGTCGGGTGCGAATTCGCCATTGACGAACGTAGAGGAAGAAGCCTAGAAATACCCTCGGTTTTTAACATTGGGGTGCAAGACGAAAACGGTTCGTATGCATCCAAACAGAAGACATTTGCGTCTCGAATATTTGTTGACGAGGGTGCCGAATCGGATGAAGACATGCCTCGGCGGAGTTGCCTTCGAAAGACCGCCCGGGATCTATTAGTGAATCAGGATGCACTCGGGTTATTAGCTGAAAGAAACAGACCCGCGGGCCAGAAAAGGAGTAAAGGTAAAGTGGCGATCGAGAAAGCGACGTTTGGTGCTGGATGTTTTTGGGGCGTTGAAGCCCGCTTTGCAGAAATGCCTGGTGTACTTGATACAGCCGTGGGATACGAAGGCGGAGATCTGGAACACCCTACCTATAAAGAGGTCTGTACGGACCGGACCGGACATGTCGAAGTGGTCGAGGTGACGTTCGATCCATCTCGCCTCAACTATGAGACTTTGTTGGATGCGTTCTTTGGAATGCATGATCCCACGCAGGTCAATCGGCAGGGACCAGACTGGGGTTCGCAATACCGGAGCGTTGTCTTTGCGCAGAACGAAGAGCAGATGACTCAGGCCAAGGCGAAGATCGCGGAGCTGAATGCGACCGGAGCCTACCGAAAGCCGATCGCGACGCAGGTGGAATCAGCGAAGACCTTCTGGAAAGCCGAGGAATACCACCAGCGTTATCTGGAGAAGCGTGGCATGGTGCACTGCCACATCTAGAGCGCACAGGCGAGGATCCGAAGGAGGACGGGGCGATCGCCTCGTCCTATTTGCCTTTTGATCGTCAGATGACCTTCGCCAGCGTGAGCGCAAACAGCTCCTTCGTATCCAGGAAGGTCCTCGCAACTTCAAACCCGGCAGAAGAGAGCAGCTCAGCCACACTGGCTTCTGTGAATTTGTAGCTATTCTCAGTATGAATTGTCTCTCCTGCGCGGAACTGGATGTGCATTGCCGGACCAGCAGAGTTTGCCGGCAACTTCACGGTCTGCGAAGTGGTGGACTTCAGATGCATCTCAATGCGTGACTCGCCAGGGTTCCAGATTACGACGTGCTCGAAATTCTCGAGCGCGAAGTTCGCCCCGAGCTCCCGGTTCAGCCGGGTGAGCACATTGCGGTTGAATCGAGCAGTAATGCCCTGGGCATCATCGTAAGCGGCGCGCAGCCGGTCTACAGGTTTATGTCGTCCCGGGGCTCGGTCGGTGCCGAGCAGCAGGTTATCCCCTGGTAGCAGTTGGGCGCTTAACCGCTTCAGAACAGAGCGAGCTTCTTCAGGCGCAAAGTTTCCGATGCTGGAACCAATATAGAGTGCCAGCACACGGCAAGGGGCAGTGCGGTCGATGCGATACTCCTCCGCCGCGTAGTTAGCAACGCGCGGACGTACGACAACTCCTGGAATCTCCACCTGCAGCTTCGTCGCATGTTCGAGCGCGGAGGCGCTTACATCGATGGGCTGATACACCACATTTCGCTGGACGGCGGCCAGTGTCCGCAGCAGAATCCCGGTCTTGGTGCCGGTTCCCGCACCCAGCTCCGCTATCGTTACTCTTCGGCGAAGCTGCGCAGGCTGCGCTGAGTCTTGGCAAGTCTGCTCTTCCGCGGCGGGAAGGCCCATCTCCTGGAGGATGGATGGCGAGTGAGCCTCAAACAGCTCACGCTCAGTGCGGGTCAGGTAATATTCCGGCACGCGCGTAATTTGCTCGAATAGCTCCGAGCCGATTTCGTCATAGAACAACCAGGGGGAGAGCGACTTGGTTGGTCGCATCAGCCCGGCACGCACCTCGCAGGCTACCGCATAGCTTGAGGTACCGAGTTCCGAAACGTCAAAAACCGCAGTGCTTGAAGTCACATTCTGTCCTGGTGAATCGGGAGTGGCTAGGGCAATTACGCTTGTGCGGCGTCCCGTGCCAGTCTCAGCCCTGAGAACTGCCAGCGGGTGGAAGGAGCGAAGAAGTTCCGATAGGTAGCGCGGATATGCGTCGCCGGAGTCACGCACGAACCGCCACGGAGCACCATCTGCGACGACATGAACTTACCGTTGTACTCGCCCAATGCGCCGGGCAGCGGACGGTAACCTGGGTACCCGGTATACGCCGACGAGGTCCACTCCCATACATCACCGAACATCTGCTGAAGTCCTCGTCGAGCCGACGCGCGAGCCGGGTGCAGCACGCCGGTCTCCAGCATGTTGGCCTGGGAAATGAACTGTGAGGAGCTTTCGCCCGGCAATGGATACGTCAGCAACTCGGGCCGTTGCGGCGCACCTCGCAGCAGCGTACCAAGCTGGCCCGCAGCATACTCCCACTCGAACTCGGTCGGGAGCCGCACTCCGGGCGTGTGCCGTGCTGCCCAGCGAGCAAAAGCATCCGCTTCGAAGAAGCTGAGATGGCAGACCGGTGTCTCGGAGAGGTCGTCGAGCGCCTGCCAGCCGGACAGCGTGTAGATTCTCCAGCCTGAGTTGGTCGCCAGGTCCTGCTGCCAATAGAGTGGCGAATGCCATCCGTGCTCGCGCATCAAAGCCCATCCCTCAGAGAGCCACAGCTCGGGCCGCGTGTAGCCGCTGTCGTCCATGAACGCAAGATATTCGGCACAGGTCACCGGCCGTGTAGCGATCGAGAACGGCGCGATATAAACCGTGTGTCTCGGCGTCTCATTGTCAAAGCAAAAGCTCTCGGTATTTGCCGGTTCCGGTGCGAAGCCCACCAACGATAGGCCGGGATCGAAGGCGAACCATTCCACTGGCGGCGCAATGGCATCGCCTGCCGCTTGCATTGCGGAATCATGGTAGGCGGGGTGGAGCGGATTGGTGAACAGCGCGTGCTTGATATCGGTAGCGATCAGCTCCTGGTGCTGTTGCTCGTGCTCAAGTCCCATCACAATCCGGCGCACAGCCTCGGCGTTGGCGGGATAATCCGGTTGCGACTCAAGCAGCCGACCGATCGCCGCATCCACATGTGCCCGGTAACGGAGAATATCGGAGAGAGGCGGTCGGGAAAAACTGGCACGCAGCGATTTCGCGGGCATTTCGCCAAGTGAGTTGTAATACGAGTTGAAGAGCCAATGAAAATCAGGGTGGAAATCCTGATAGCCGGCGAGGAAATCACGCAGCACAAATGTTTCGAAGAACCAGCTGGTGTGTGCCAGATGCCACTTGGCGGGGCTGGCCTCAGGACAGGACTGCACCATCAGGTCTTCCGGCGAGAGTGGCTCGATGA